>NZ_JRVL01000112.1:0-23281 GCF_054823985.1 Acinetobacter sp. GN11
TTTTTAGCTATTAAACAATAACAAAGCGAGGTGAGCATGACTTATAAGTATGAGTATGCAGGGTTCTGGTTAAGATTTGGTGCAATGATCATTGATACTCTTATTCTTTTTTTGGCTGTTATTCCAGCAGCATGGATTTTTTATCAAGGGGATTACGACTTAGTCTTTGCCACAGGTTTAAGTACTAAGCCACAAAATTATTGGTTCGATTTGATCGTGAACTATGCATTTCCTTTATTGTATTCAGTTTTATGTTGGCTGTATTTTGCAGGTACTCCAGGTAAACGATTGATGCGATTAAAAGTTTTAGATGAAAAAACAGGTAATAAGCTAACAGTCACGCAGAGTATCATTCGATATGTTGGCTATATTCCGTCAATTTTAGTGTTTGGTATTGGTCTTTTTTGGGTCGCATTTGATGCTAAAAAACAAGGCTGGCATGACAAAATGGCAAAATCAGTGGTAGTAAGAGAATTATAAAATAAGACTAAAAAGCGCTCATAGCATTGAAAAAGGGGCTATGAACGCTTTTTTATTAACTTTTTTTGACTTTAAATTTAAGTACTAAAAACACAATAAGACCGACAATAAGCCCCCAAAAGGCTGAGCCAATACCAAAAAATTGAATGCCCGAAGCACTGCATAAGAAGGTAAATAATGCAGCTTCACGGTCTTCAACAGGGCCAAAGGCAAGCGCAATGTTATGGCTAATGGTACCAAGT
Organism: Acinetobacter sp. GN11; assembly: GCF_054823985.1. Classification (NCBI taxonomy): domain Bacteria; kingdom Pseudomonadati; phylum Pseudomonadota; class Gammaproteobacteria; order Moraxellales; family Moraxellaceae; genus Acinetobacter; species Acinetobacter sp. GN11. Next base: position 723 of record NZ_JRVL01000112.1, read on the forward strand.
AATGCGATGCCAGCTAAAGCTACAATAAAAATATGAGGAAAAGACATGAGTAAGCTTGTGAGTGTTGCTGCAAATAGTCCCATCAATGCATAGAAAAAACCAGAGCTTATGCCAGCAATATAGCGTTTACTTGGGTCAGGATGAACCTGATCGTCAAGGCATACAGCTGCACTAATCGCAGCAATATTAACGCTATAGCAACCAAAAGGTGCAAGCAAAACTTGGGTTAAACCAGTCCAGCCAATCAGTTGGTTAACATGTGGTTTGTAGCCATAACTTTTAATCATGGCAATACCTGGTAAATATTGCGAAGCCATACTAATTACAAATAGTGGTAGAGCTAAGCCCAAAAGAGCAGACCAGCTAAAGACAGGACTAATCCAAACAGGTTTAGCCAAAGACCAGTGAAGCGTAGGCATATGAAAGTCTAAAAACATAGGGCAGAGCACAACACCAGCAAGTGCTGTGAACACGATGCTATAACGCGGCCATAATCTTTTTGTAATGATATAAATGACGAGCAAAGATAAAACGAATGCCCAATCATTTTGTAAACTTGCGAAAAGTGAAATACCAAATTTAAGTAAAACGCCTGCAAGCATGGCACTGGTTAAGCTTTGTGGAATATATGAAAGTGCTTTTTGGAAAATTCCTGAAAAACCTAAAATCGCTGTCAGTAAACCAACAACTAAAAAAGCACCAATTGCTTCATTTATGCTATATCCACCGCCAGTTGCAATAATTAAAGCGAGACCAGCGGTTGACCATGCAGTTGCTACAGGGTATTTAAATTTCCACGAAAGAATAAGGCCTGATAAACCAAGACCCAAACCTAAAGCCCAAAACCAAGAGGTGATCTGCTCGGGTGAAGCACCTAAAGCTTGTGCAGCCTGAATCACTAAAATAGCCGAAACACTAATACCAATAAGAAAGGTAATGAAACCCGCGAATACGGCTGGAATAGAAAAATCTTGAAGAATCTTTTGCATAGCTAAATGTTCTAAATCCCTGAAAAATTAATATGTTTCTGCCTTTGCTTTCAGCTCGATAAATCTAACAATTTTTTTAAAGAAGGTGCTTTCTATTTTTAATCTAAAATGGAAATAATATTTTTAAAATATCGAATAATGCTATTATTCCTTCCATAAATAACACTAAATTTGGAATATCGTTTTATGGAAGAGCAGGCTGAAAGTTTGACAGTTCTTGAACTTAAAATTATGCGTGCTTTACAAGAAAATGGGCGCTTAAGTAATGCCGAATTGGCTAAGCTCGTAGGCATAAGTACGTCATCTTGTTGGAATCATACTCAGCGTCTTTTTAAGATTGGGGCAATTCTAGATGTACGCGCTCGGATCAATCCGAGCATGGTGCAACGTGATACGGTAGTACTCGTTGGAGTGGTTTTAGACCGCTCAACCCCAGACAGCTTTCAAGCATTTGAACAAGCATCGGGTGATTTGGAAAATGTTTTAGAGTGTTATCTGGTTGCTGGAGAAGTCGATTATTTTCTAAAAATTCGTGTTAAAGATTTAGCTGCGTTTAACCGATTCCATAGTGAAAAGATTATTGCTTTACCTGGAGTAAGGCAGGTCAGAACATTTTTTGTGCTCAATGAAGTTAAAACAGATGGCATGCTGGCATTTTAACAGCTCATCATGTTTTAACTTTATAGTGTAAAAACGGATAGATAAAGACTATTAGATCGTTGAGGTTGCTAGTTTTAGACCGAATCCGAAGAATAGAATTCCGACTAAAAAAATACTACTCGCTGCAATTTTATGGTTTTGTTTAAAAAATGCTGAAAGTTTAATTCCAGAGAAGATTAATGCCGTTAAATAGCTAAAACTAATCACCTGTAAAATAACCGCTAAAATTAAAAAGCTTAGAGCTGGGTAAGCATAGTCAGGTTCAACAAATTGAACAAAGAAAGATAGGAAAAATAAAATCGCTTTAGGGTTGAGTAAACTAATACTGAGTGCTGTTTTATAAGGATGAACTTTATCTAAAGCAGGTAAATCCGCCATTTCTGGTTGTGGCTGATTACGTTGTTTCCAGCGTTGGATACTACCTTGTAAGAGTTTAAAACCTAAATAAGATAGGTAAAGCGCACCTGTTAGTTTAAGAATAACAAATACCCATGGAAATGCTTTAAGTAAAGAAGCAGCCCCAAGTACGGTACACAGCATTAAAATGAGATCGCCAGTAAAAATACCTAATGCGCCCATATATCCGGTTTTAATGCCATAACGTGAAGCAATTGACATCACATATAGAGAGTTGGGTCCTGGCAATAACACAATTAGGAATGTACCAATAATATATGTTGTTAGATCTGTTATGCCGAACACGAGAAACCCAATAAAAAACCGATTTTTGCCATGATAACAAAAATCGGTGATTTTGTATGAAAAGTACAGTTTTTTAAGGTTTAATTTCAGCATCAATTCCAAAAGATTGACGTAATAAAAAACTTAATTGGTCACGGGCTTTAATAAAGCCATCAACACCACCTTGTAAAAGTTGGAATGCCATTAAGTCATGATTAAGTTCGTCTTTAAAACTTTGTTCATTCTGAGCTGGTCTAACAATAGCCTCTGCTTGCTTTGATTTAGTCGCATCAAGAGCTGCATCAACTGTACGCGTATCTTGCTCAAGCTGGCTAAGTAGGCCAGGAGAGATCGTTAGCAAATCACATCCTGCAAGTCCAAGCACTTGATCAATGCTACGGAAGCTCGCACCCATCACTTGAGTAGGAATATTTTGCTGTTTGTAGTAAGTGTAGATTTTCTTAACTGAGACCACACCTGGGTCTTTTTCGATTGGGTAAGCGTCTACGCCTTCAGCTTTTTTGTACCAGTCTAAGATACGGCCTACAAATGGTGAAATTAAAGTTACTTTAGCATCTGCACAAGCTTGAGCTTGATGTAAGCCGAAAAGGAGAGTGAGGTTACAAGCAATACCTTCAGCTTCAAGTACTTTAGCAGCTTGAATACCTTCCCAAGTTGACGCGATTTTAATCAGAATACGTGACTGATCAATACCATAACCTTTGTAAAGTTCACATAATTCATGTGCTTTTTGAATGGTGGCTTCAGTGTTGTATGAAAGTGCAGCATCAACTTCTGTAGAAACACGGCCTTCAATGAGTTTTAAAATTTCTACGCCAAATTTTACAGTTAAAATATCAATGGTTCTTTCAATGAGCTCATCACTTTTATAGCCTTCTTCTTTGGCTTGATAATAAGCATCTTCAATGAGCTCTTTACTTTCAGGTTGTTCTGCCGCTGCCGTAATCAATGAAGGGTTTGTTGTTGCATCTAGAGGACGAAATTTACGAATTGCATCAAGGTCACTACTATCGGCAACAACGGTCGTTAATGTTTTTAATTGGTCAAGTGCTGTATGAGTCATTGATATTCAACATCTTCAGTAATAAATCTTATGTTTTCTTTATAGCACAAAGTCTATTCATGCTGTCGATATATCAATTGTTATATTTCAAAGAAAAACGTTTAGATTCTGCATCTCAATTGAAATAATTTTAAGGTACCTGTTGCGTTCGTTGCTTACGGATATGTTCAATGAGGAATCTGGCAGCAGCACCGAGCTCACTTTCACGGCTCCATACTAAATCTACGTAATATTCAAATCTTGGAGTGAAATCTAATAAATTCAATATTTTAAGTTTGTTTTTTAATTCAGGGTTTTCTTTAAACATTTCTTGAGGAAGAACACCCCAACCTAGATTGCGTAAAATCATTAAACAAGCAGAGTGGTGGTTGTCTGTACGCCAATAATGTTTCGAAAATAGCAATTCAGGTTTTAAAGTCTCATCTCGGCTTGCAACTACAATTTGTCTTGTAGTAAGGATTTGTTCATAAGAAACTTGATTTTGGCTTGCTAAAGGATGGCTATTTGAAATAACTGGAATTAAAGCCTCACGTTTAAGTTCTACAAATTGTTCTCTGTTATCTAGGTGTTCGCGTTCAAACATGAGTGCTAGTTGGGCAGAGCCGTCTAATAACATTTGAAGTGCATCTTCTTGAGGGGCAGACACAATATTGATTTGTAAGTCTGGAAAACGACTTTCTAAAAGACAAATATAGTCGGTCCAATTGGTGTATAAAAGTTCAGAGACAATCACAAGAGTTAAATTGGCCTCTAACCCTGTACTTAACGCGTGAGCATGTTGTTTCCATTGATTCATCTCAATTAAAAGTTGAGATGTCTTTTCGTATAACACCCGTGCTTCGTCAGTAGGGATGGGTTCACGGCCTTTACGGTCAAATAAAGTCAAGTCCAGATCAATTTCTAAGTTGGCAATAGACATGCTTACAGCTGAAGGAACTTTTCCAAGTTTTCGTGCTGCTGCTGAGAAGGAGCCTGTTTCAATCACGGCCTGAAACATGAGTAACTGTTCTTGATTAATATTCATCTGTCAAAAAAACTGAAAGAACCTGATTGGATTAATCAATATTATAAAAATAAAATGCACATTATCCAAGTTATTATTGAGTATTTAAAAATGTTGATTTCCAAGAGAAGGCTCATTCATGCAATCAGTTATGAAGGAATTTTATTGGTCATCATTGCGATTGCATTAAGTTTTATTTTTGATATGCCAATGGATGTAACTGGAACACTTGGTGTGTTCATGGCAGTAGTTTCAGTTTTCTGGAATATGATTTTTAACCACTATTTCGAAAAAGTAGAGCATAAATATAATTGGGAAAGAACGATCCCTGTGCGGATTTTACATGCGATAGGTTTTGAAGGTGGTTTGCTGATTGCAACAGTGCCGATGATTGCATATATGCTTCAGATGAGTGTAATTGATGCGCTTATTTTAGATATTGGTTTAACCTTATGTATTTTGGTCTATACCTTCATTTTCCAATGGTGTTATGACCATATCGAAGATAAGTTTTTCCCAGATGCTAAAGCAGCATCACTTCATTAAAAATTAAGTTGTTAAACTAAAAAAGCACCCATCAGGGTGCTTTTTTAGGTGAATCGTAGAATTATTTCTCTACGATTGCTACAACGCCTTCACCACCTGCTGTACAGATCGAGATTAATGCGCGGCCTGAACCTTTTTGATTAATCAATTTAGCAGCGGTTGCCAAGATACGACCACCAGTTGCAGCAAATGGATGGCCTGCACCTAAAGATGAACCATTTACGTTCAGTTTAGAACGGTCAATTGAACCCAAAGGTGCATCTAAACCAAGACGTTCTTTACAGAATTTTTCATCTTCCCAAGCTTTCAATGTAGACAACACCTGAGATGCAAATGCTTCATGAATTTCGTAGAAATCAAAATCTTGAAGTTTAAGGTTTGCACGCTTAAGCATACGAGGTACTGCATAAGCAGGAGCCATTAATAAACCTTCTTTAGGGCCATTTTTACCAATGAAGTCAACAGCAGCTGTTTCAGAGAAAGAAAGGTAAGCTAAAATTTCATGACCATTTTCTTTTGCCCATTCTTCAGAAGCAAGCAATACAACAGAAGCACCGTCAGTTAACGGAGTTGAGTTACCCGCTGTCATTGTTGCAGTTTCGCCTTTACCGAAAACTGGCTTCAATTTAGCAAGTTTTTCAACTGTGCTGTCTGCACGTAAGTTGTTGTCACGGTTAAGACCTAAGAATGGAGTGATTAAGTCGTCAAAGAAACCACGTTCATAAGCAGCAGCAAGTTTTTGATGGCTGCTTGCAGCTAACTCGTCTTGAGCTTCGCGAGTAATACCCCATTCTAAAGCAGTAATTGCTTGGTGCTCACCCATTGAAAGGCCAGTACGTGGTTCACCATTGCTTGGAGCATCAAGAAGCTTTTTAAAATCAATTTTTGTTAAAGCTTTAAGACGGTCTTTACCAGTCTTAGCAACATTGAGCTCAAGTAAAACTTTACGTAAGCCATCACCTACAGCGATCGGTGCATCAGAAGTTGTATCTACACCACCTGCAATACCTACATCGATTTGACCAAGTGCAATTTTGTTTGCAACAACAAAAGCTGCTTGTAAACCTGTACCACAAGCAATTTGAATGTCATAAGCAGGAGTTTCAGGAGCAAGATCTGTGCTCAATACAACTTCACGAGTCATGTTGAAGTCACGGCTATGTTTTAAAACAGCACCCGCAACGACTTCACCAATACGCTTACCTTGTAAGTTAAAGCGCTCAACCAAACCATTCAATGCTGCTGTCAGCATGTCAGAATTAGACGCTTTAAAATAAGCAGTATTTGAACGTGCAAATGGAATACGGTTGCCACCAATAATTGCAACGCGGCGAACAGTGTTTTGGCTCATGGTTTTATCCTGTTGAACAGAAGTTTTGGTTTTTGTTGCTTTTGGTGCTGCAACTACATTATTAGAAGATGTAGATGGGGTTGCTGTAGCAGCGCTCTTATTACGAGGGCTACGTGCAGGTGCAGTCGTTGAACGAGTACGTGTCGTTTTTGGAGTATTAGTTGCTGCTTTAGGAGTTGTGCTGTTACGCTTAGCCGTGTTAGAAGCCGGCTTTGATGTATTTGACACTTTTTCTTCAGCAGAATTCTCGACTGCTGGATTTTCTTGAGTTGTCTTGCTCATAAGGCTTTTCCAAGCATATTAACGATATTCTTATTAGCTACATTAACACAATTCAAATAGACCTGTATTGACTAGAATGACATTGTAGATAGCATTCAGGTCAAGACATCCAAAGATGAACTCAAGTATGATTTGGAGTAACTCTAATGAACGACTGATTTCATATTGTTGCTATTCATCTCATAACATAATGAAGCCTGTCGTAGAAAATTCATTTCTTTGAGAGATAATAATCATGACTGATCAATACCAAGCATTTACACAATCTCCTATTGGTAAATTCGTTGTTAAAAATCTGGGTTTACCATCACCAGTTGCATTAGAGCGTTTTGAAAGTGCTCAGCCAGTAGTGAATGGTGCAGTATTGGTTGGCGCAGCGCCGTCAAGTGTATTGTCTGGTGCGATTGCACAAGTACTTAGCAATATTCATGCTGACAGCTATGTAGGCAATAATGTTGCATTACAACAAGAAGCTGCAAAAGTTGGTTTAAATTTACGCCCATTCAATGCAGGCGACAAAGAATCAAAATTCAAAGCAGTAGTATTTGATGCCTCTGGTATTCAAAACTCAGAACAGTTAAACGAACTTTATAAATTCTTTAACCCGATTGCACGTCAAGTTGCTACTTCTGGTCGTGTGATTGTCATCGGTACAACTCCTGAAACTGCAAAAACTGTAAAACAGGCGATTGCTCAGCGTGCACTTGAAGGCTTTATCAAATCTGTAGGTAAAGAATTTAAAAAGGGTATTACTGCGCAAGTTGTCTATGTTGATGAAGGTGCTGCTGCAAACCTTGAATCAACTTTACGTTTCTTGCTTTCTCCACGTTCAGCTTATGTGTCTGGTCAAGTTGTTCGTGTGTCTAAAGCAGATGTGGTCGATGTTGACTGGGCAAAACCGCTTGCTGGTAAAACTGCATTAGTAACTGGTGCGAGCCGTGGTATTGGTGAGGCAATTGCACATGTGCTTGCACGTGATGGCGCTCATGTTATTTGTTTAGATGTGCCACAACAACAAGCTGACCTTGACCGTGTAGCTGCTGACATTGGTGGTTCTACATTGGCAATTGACATTACTGCTGCCGATGCAGGCGAAAAAATTAAAACTGCTGCCGCAAAACAAGGTGGTTTAGATATTATTGTTCATAACGCGGGTATTACGCGTGACAAAACTTTGGCAAACATGAAGCCAGAGCTTTGGGATCTAGTGATTAACATTAACTTGTCTGCTGCTGAGCGTGTAAACGACTACTTGTTAGAAAACGATGGTCTAAATGCAAATGGCCGTATTGTTTGCGTATCATCAATTAGTGGTATTGCAGGTAATCTTGGTCAAACGAACTATGCTGCGTCAAAAGCTGGTGTGATTGGTCTAGTGAAATTTACTGCGCCTATCTTAAAAAATGGTATTACCATTAACGCAGTAGCACCTGGCTTTATCGAAACTCAAATGACGGCGGCAATTCCGTTTGCAATTCGTGAAGCTGGTCGCCGTATGAACTCAATGCAACAAGGTGGTTTACCTGTGGATGTTGCAGAAACGATTGCATGGTTTGCTTCAACTGCTTCTACAGGCGTAAATGGCAATGTTGTACGTGTCTGTGGTCAAAGCTTGTTGGGCGCTTAAGCACTTTTAACTAAAAAGGGGTGCTTGTGCATCCCTTTTTTATTCAAGAATCTATAAATTATAAAAGGTTAGGTATGAATACTCGTCATTTTAGCCAGCTACCGAAAGCGGCATTAGCTTACCCAAAAGTGGTACAAGGTTTAATTTTTAAAAAGCCGAAAGGTCCAAAAATCTTACCGCAAGTTGAATATGTGGTAGATACTCTAGAAATTGATCAGAGTCATCTCAAAGCTTATAACGAAGTATGTGGCTTTAAAAATAATGGCTTTGTACCCGCAATTTATTTGGCTGTGCTTTCTCAAAGTTTGCAAATGCACATGATGACGGCAGAAGCTTTTCCATTTCCGATTTTAGGTTTAGTCCATATTCGTAACCAGATTAAACAAACCAGACCGATTGGTGTGACTGAAAAACTCACTCTGTCATGTAAATTTGGGGAACTAAAACCGCATGATAAAGGTGTTCAGTTTGACTTTATTACAACTGCAAAAGTTGGCAACGAAGTCGTAATGGAAGGCTTAACGACTTATTTATCTCGTCAAAAAGTCGAGAAAAGAGTAGGTGAGAAAGCCAAAGAAGATCAAGTACCAGCGTATGTTCCAAAGGCCCAGTGGGATATTTTAGAAAACACAGGTCGTCGTTATGCGAAAGTGTCTGGTGATTTTAACTTAATTCATATTCATGCCATTACTGCAAAAGCATTTGGTTTTAAGCAGGCAATTGCACATGGCATGTGGAGCAAAGCTAAAGCGCTAGCGAACCTTGAATTACCAAATGCTTATGAAGCAGATGTGTGGTTTAAGTTACCAATGTTCTTACCGTCAAAAGTTGAGTTCTTAACTGCCAATGCAGATAAAAAGACTGATTTCTTGATTCGTAATGCGAAATCACAAAAACCGCATGTTGCAGGAACTGTAAAAGCATTATAAAAATATCAGCAGCCTGAACAGAGGGTTGGGCTGCTTTTGAGCAAAATAACAAAAAATGCAAGGAACTTCATGTGATTAAAGAAATTTTACTGGCCGATACCCATAACTATCACGGTATTTTAGATGAACGTTTTATTGATTTAGCTCACCAGTTCAGCCGTCTTCAAGATGCTAGAACAGGACAAGGTGGAGCTGCATTAGCGGTTTATTTTAGAGGCCAGAAAGTTGTAGATATTTATACAGGTCTCAAATCACAAACTGAAGCTTGGCAACCTGAAACTTTGGCAGTTTGCTACTCTACAGGTAAGGGTGTACTTGCAACTTTAGCGCATATTTTAGTAAGTGAAGGTTTTTTAGAATACGACAAACCGATTGCGACTTATTGGCCTGAGTTTGCTCAAAATGGTAAAGAGCAAATGACTTTACGTCATGTGCTAAGTCATCAAAGCGGCATGTTTGATATTCGAAATATCATCGAAAGTGCGAGGGAAATGCTCGACTGGTCACATATGTTAAATGTGATTGCAGCGACTAAGCCTAGATTCCTTGCCGGAGAGGGTAATGCTTATCAAGCTTTAACATTTGGTTGGCTTGTCGGTGGCGTGCTTGAAAAAGCAACTGGTCAATCTTTAGATCAGCTCATGCAAAAATATCTCGTTGAACCGTTGCAGTTAGACGGCGCTTATTTTGGTACGCCTGCAAGTGAGCTAGACCGTGTAGCACGTTTAATTATTCAACCTAAGCTAGAAAAACCAGCATCTACCCAAGTTGAAAAACCTAAAAAGCCTCAAGCACGTAAGAGTTCACTCTCTGAAAAAATGATTACGTGGACGGGGCAAGATCCGCAAGATTTTCAGGATGCCATGATTCCAAAAGGAATGAAGCATTTTAGTTTCTTTAGTGATGAAGGATTGCAAGCAGTCATTCCAGCGGCAAACGGCACCTTTACTGCAAATAGTCTTGCTAAAATTTATGCGATGTTGGCAAATCACGGTGAATGGGATGGACAGCAACTTATTCGCCCAGAAGTATTTAAAGAGCTCAGTACCATTCAAAGTTATGCACGTGATCGTGTCATGCCAATTCCGATGAATTGGCGTTTAGGATATCACCGCATTATTACCATGGGTAAACGCGCTAAAAATGGCTTTGGACATATTGGTTACAATGGTTCAGGGGCGTGGTGCGATCCTGAGCGCGACCTGAGTTTTGCCTATACTCATAACTTTCAAATTGGTTCAATCACGGGTGATTACCGTTTGTGGGGGCTGACTCAAGAAGCCTTACGTTGCACTGACCAAATTTTAAAAGGTCGTAAAGGCTGGTTCTAATTTTAGTGTTTTAAAGCTGGTATTCTAATTAATGCCAGCTTCTATATTTATAATAATTCTAGGCGAATAATCGCTTCAGTATGACGCTTGAAGTCTTCTTCAGCTAAACCTTGTAAACCAAGTTGATAAATACCTTCTAATCCGCATACAAAGGCAATGAGTCGCCAAGCTATGTCTGTTGAATTAGATGTATTTTTAAACTCGCCTTCTTTCTTGCCACATTCAATCGCTTGGACAATAGATTCATGCCAACTTTGCATGGCAAGGTTATAAGCCTTTTGTATTTCAATATCTTGTTCAATCAAGAGTTCAGCTTCATTCCATAATCTTAAATACGGCTGAAGTCTATCTATGTTTTCTGCGCCTAATAAGATGAATAGCCTTTGAAATTGACTGGTCGTTTGTAGGGCTTGTTCAATTTCATCAAGTTGTTCCATGAGCTTTAAAAAAGCTTCGGCTTTTAAATGAGATGCCGAGGAAAAGTGGTGGTGAACCTGTCCGGTTGATGTTTGTGCTTCTGTTGCGATTCTACGCACTGTCATGGCTGTAAAACCTTCAGCCAAAGCAACTTGCATGGCAGCTTGCAGAATCATTTCTCTGCGTTGATCGCGATTAAGATAGGCCATGTTTCTTTCACCTGACTGAATTCGACACAAATTACATTAAAACTAAAAGTTGGACAAGTGTCCAATTGCGTATATAATAACCATGATTTGAACACATGTCCAAGTTTTGGATATTGAAGAGCGTTATGCAAAAAAAATGGTTAATCCTGACAATTATCGTCCTTATTTATTTACCCGTTACGATTGATGCAACGGTGATGCATGTTGCAACTCCATCTTTAAGTACAGCATTGAATTTAACTGCCAATCAGCTTCTATGGATCATTGATATTTATTCACTGATTATGGCGGGTTTGATTTTGCCTATGGGTGCACTCGGTGATCGTATAGGCTTTAAAAAATTATTATTTATTGGAACTGCTATTTTTGGTGTTGGTTCCTTGGCTGCGGCTTTTTCTCCAACAGCTTACGCCTTAATAGCTTCCCGTGCTGTTTTGGGCCTAGGGGCGGCCATGCTTATTCCTGCTACTTTATCAGGCATTCGTAATGCCTTTACCGAAGAAAAGCAGAGGAATTTTGCACTTGGTCTTTGGTCTACAGTGGGTGGTGGCGGAGCAGCTTTTGGTCCATTGGTTGGTGGATTTGTACTAGAACACTTTCATTGGGGAGCAGTATTCCTCATCAATATCCCGATTATTTTAGTGGTTCTGGTTATGATCGCGATGATCATTCCTAAACAGCAAGAAAAAACTGATCAACCAATTAACTTAGGACAAGCTTTAGTGTTGGTTGTGGCAATTTTAAGTCTGATCTATTCAATCAAATCGGCTATGTACAACTTCTCGGTACTCACAGTCGTGATGTTTGTGGTTGGGGTAAGTGCTTTAATTCACTTCATTCGAAGCCAAAAAAGAACTACCACACCAATGATTGATCTGGAGTTATTTAAACATGCAGTGATTTCTACCAGCATTGTCATGGCTGTAGTTTCCATGATTGCTTTGGTTGGCTTTGAATTACTCTTGTCCCAAGAGTTGCAGTTTGTGCATGGGTTTTCTCCATTACAGGCAGCCATGTTTATTATTCCATTTATGATCGCGATTAGTTTGGGTGGTCCATTAGCCGGAATCTGTTTAAATAAATGGGGACTTAGACTTGTATCTACTGTTGGTATTTTAATAAGTGGCTTTAGTCTATGGGGGCTTGCTCAGCTTAACTTTTCGACTGATCACTTCTTAGCATGGACATGTATGGTCTTTTTAGGCTTTAGCATTGAGATTGCTTTACTTGCTTCAACTGCTGCGATTATGTCATCTGTACCGCCTCAAAAGGCAAGTGCAGCAGGTGCGATTGAAGGTATGGCTTACGAGCTTGGTGCTGGTTTAGGTGTCGCTATTTTTGGGTTAATGTTGTCTTGGTTTTATAGCCGCTCAATTATTTTGCCAGAAGAGCTTCCGACGAACTTAATTGAAAAAGGGAGTATTTCGATTGGTGAAACCATGCAATTAGCATCTAAGCTTGAAAATCCTTTAGGAGGGCAATTGGTTGCAGTTGCTCAGCAAGCTTTTAGCTATGCCCATAGTTGGGTGCTTACAATCTCTGCAATTTGTTTTTTCCTTTTAACTGTATTTGTCTGGTTTAGCATCCCAAAGAAAGTAAATTAAAAAATCTAAACTAAAGGATAAAAAGAGAGGCTATCTTTCTTTTTATCCTTATAAATCTTTTTAATATTTTCCTCATATTGAAATATTTTGGTTATTTAATTCTCATAACAAAATTATTCTTTAATCGGTTTCATATTTTTTATTTCAAAATGATTCAATATTCATGTAATTGAAATTTAATAGAAAATCAATCGACCGAAAATTGACTACAAAAAAATGGTTTGCTAACCTGCTATTCGAAAAACTAAAAACAAATAAAAGAGGCTGCTGTGAATTTCAAATTAAAAACATCATTCATTATCGGAGCAATTGTTGCATCTTCACTTGTGTATGCTGCAACTGTACTTTCACCCAATCAGAATAATAATAGTGGATCAATTCCATCGGGTTATTCAGATTTAGAATTTTCTTTAGCAAATGGTAACTGGACCAAAAACCTATCTTTACCATCTAGCGCGAATAATTTAGACAAAATTACGGTTCGTTCAAGTGCTGCTTATAGTAGTTATTTAGATACTTCAAACACGAATATTCCATTAGAAGTGTTGAAGATAAATAGCGGGGATGTTTACCAATTCGTCTTTAATCGTAGTCAAAATAAATGGATCGCTCAGTTAGCAACAGTGAGTCCTACCAACGGTGCTAACTATGAAGTTGTACCTTTAACAACTGCATCAATGCAAAAAGTACTCATTCAAGATAGCAAATGGGCACAAACCATTGCATTACCAAGCGATGTACGTGATGGAACAACTGTACAAATTGTTTCTACAGCAAGTGCAAGTTCATACATTGATAAGACAAACTTATTATTCCCAAGCAGTTTCTCATTAAAAAATGGCTCTGAATATTGGTTTAAATATTATTCTGCTTTAGGAAAATGGGTTCCAGAATATATAAAACCTCAGAAGCTAAATGTTCAGCAAATTGGAACTTCTTTAGCCGCGGTAAGTAGCCCACTTACAGAAGTTTCATTTGGAGATGGGAACTGGGTTTCTAATTTTACGCTACCAGCGACTGCAAGTGATCGAGATAGAATTATTATCAAGTCTACGGCGACTTGGTCAGCAAAAATTAATAATACCAATGTTAATAGCCAAGCAACTTTAACGCTTAAGACTGGCGATCAATATGAGTTTATGTATGTAAGTGACAAAGGATATTGGCAGTTGATCTCTTCACCAACAAAGATAATTGATTCAACGGCGACAATCCCTGCAACTTTACCGAATATGACTCAACCTGTTTTAAAGGTAAAACTTGCTACCTCAAATTGGCAACCTACCTTGCAGCTACCAGCTAAAGCTCAAGTCGGGGATAAGGTCGTTATTGTGTCAAATGCATCGGCAGACACCTTTATTAATGCGGCTAATGGTTTGTCTACAGCAATTAAAAATGGTGAAAACCGCCGTTTTATTTACACCGCTCAAGGCTGGACAGTAGATAGTTATACAATTGATATGTTGTTGGTTTCTAGCCCAGAGGTAAATTCAATTTTGGGAGAGAACGCCGCAAAACTGAGAATGATTGAAGGTGTCAATTTAACGAATTTAACTGCTGAAAATTCAAATGCACGTTTTTACTTGAGAGATGTGGGCTATTTAACTTATAAAATCCCCGCTGCCACTTTAAAAGAAGCAATTTCTACTGGACGAGATGATACGACGGTACAAAATGAGCGAAAACGTGTATTGGCAGACGGCGTCTATTATCAAGGTAATGAGCCTGGCGATGGTGGTTGTGGTTGGGCTTGGATCAATGCTTCTGCATATAACATGATTGGCGCAAATGATATTGCGGGTTGTTCGTTTGCAGCTATGCGCCATGAGGTCGGGCATAATCTTGGTCTATATCATAATGGTTCAACCAATATTGGCTCAGGCTTTGCCCATCCTTTAGGAAGTACTGCAATGGGGGGTAATAATATTAATTTTTATTCTAGCCCGTATCTTTATAACCCTAAATATGGTGTTCGTTTGGGTGAAGAAGGAAAAATTGATGCAGTCAGTGTAATTAACCTGAATGTGCAGAAAATTTCTCTATATAACTAATCTTTATTCTTAGCTGTAAATAATGAAAAAAAATAAATTGTTAATAGGAACTGCTATCGCTTGTTTGGCGCTAGCGGTTCTCATATGGCTCGCATTTTCACAGCAGAGTTCTTCTGCTTTAACGTCATCTGCAGATAGCCAGAAAGATGAAGTTGGCTTAAAGCGAGTTGAAAGTCAGAATGGTTTTGCTCGTCAAAATACAATAAATCTTAGTCCGTCAGAGAAAGAGAAGTTGTCCAAACAACAAATTGTTTTTCATGAGATAGAGAAAAATCAGCTGCCTTCTAATGTTAATTTTCCATTGATTAAAAATGCACAAGGCATGGTGATTAAATATGATCCAAATGTGATTGAACTTAAAAAAGTGGGTGACACGGTTAAGTTTCAAATGTTGGAATATGGCATTAATCGCACAGGAAAAATTGTAGAGATTGAACCTGTTGATCAAGATATTATTCGATGGACTGGAAAATTTGATCAGGGCGATCCGAATCAGAATTTCTTTACCATTACCCAAAGTCAAAAAGACCATTATACGATCATGCAGATTTTTACCGAAAAAGGAAATTATTCTGCTGAAATTAAGGACGGAGTTGGGTTAGTACAGACGATGGATGATGGAGTCACTGATCAGGAGCTACATCATGATCATCCATAGACAAATAAAGGGTTCTGGTAGAGAAAAGAAGCCAGTTCGCAGTTTATCTGTACGGATATGAGCTTTTTGCGTTCACACTCTTTTAAAAACAAAGTATGCTTATGCCTGTAACAAGGAGCATACATGTATCAAGTACTTGCTAGAAAATACCGTCCACGTAATTTCAATGAGTTAGTGGGGCAAAACCATGTTTCTCGTGCATTAAGTAGTGCATTGGAACGCGGTCGTCTACACCATGCTTATTTATTTACAGGAACGCGTGGTGTAGGTAAAACTACAATTGCACGTATTTTAGCCAAGTGTTTAAACTGTGAAACGGGTGTGACTTCTACGCCATGTGAAGTTTGTGCAACCTGTAAGGCGGTAAATGAAGGTCGTTTTATTGACCTGATCGAAATCGATGCTGCTTCAAGAACAAAAGTAGAAGATACGCGTGAACTTTTAGACAACGTTCCTTATGCACCAACGCAAGGTCGTTTTAAAGTTTACCTGATTGACGAAGTACATATGCTATCGACGCATTCTTTTAATGCGTTATTAAAAACACTAGAAGAACCACCAGAACACGTTAAGTTTCTTTTTGCCACGACTGATCCGCAAAAGCTACCGATTACAGTCATTTCACGTTGTTTGCAATTTACCTTACGACCATTAGCAGTTGATGAAATTACAAAGCATCTTGGCACTATTCTTGAAAAAGAACAGATTGTTTCTGACCAAGATGCAATTTGGCAAATTGCCGAGTCAGCTCAAGGTTCATTGCGTGATGCATTATCTTTAACCGATCAGGCAATTGCCTATGGTCAGGGTGCTGTACAGCATCAAGATGTTAAAGAAATGCTCGGTCTAATTGATCGCACCATTATTTATGATTTGATTTTAGCGATTCATCAAAACCAACGTGAGAAAGTTAGTCAGCTTTTATTGCAATTTAGACATCAAGCACTAGACGTTTCTCTTGTGCTTGATCAGTTGGTTTCGACAATACATGAATTGGCAATTTTGCAATATCTACCTGATTTGAGTTTGAAATATAGCGAAGAAATCAATCGCAAAATTATGCAACTGTCTAAGCTGATTTCTGCTCAAGATTTACAACTGTATTATCAAATTGCATGTAAAGGCCGTTCAGACTTGCAACTTGCTGTGACGCAAGAGCAAGGTTTTGAAATGTGCGTTTTACGCTTATTGGCATTCCGTCCTTTAGCACCTAATGAAATTTTGGTGTCCGAGCCTGTTCAGCAAAATGAACAAGCAGTAGTGGGCCTGAGTCAACAGGCCCAGCAAACAGCTCAGGAGATTACTCCAGTAAATACTGTGCAGCCAGTTGAAGTTATTAGCCAACCCGCTATGATTGAACCTGAACCTGAACCTGAACCTGAACCTCGGTCTAATCAGGATTTAATGGTATTTGACCCAAATCATAATGAGTTGATTGGGTTTGAGTCAGCACCTGTTCAAGAGACCGTTAGTGTTTTGAATGAAGATTTCATTCCAGTGCCAGAACAAAAGTCAGTACACGTTCAGATGGAAACTCAGGCCAGAAATATTGAACCTGAACCAGCTTTCACTGCTGAGCCGATGGGTTTATTTGAAACGCCTAGTGCTGATTTTTCACTTGCCCAAGATATGCCTGTTACTCATGATGTAGCTTTAGAACCTGTTGTCGAGCAATCGTTACTGGTGGAAACCCCAGAGGCGATTGAGAAGGTTGAAGTTGTAAAAGAAGTTAGTGCAACTGATAACGGGCAGCTTATGCCTCAAGACATTTTGAAGCTAACCACGCAAACCTTAGAAGGCGAGTGGACACTAGCAAAATGGGAATATTGGTTTAGAACTAGTCAACTTTCTCCAGCCGTTCAAGAGCTTGCTCAGCATGGCGTGATGACAGGTCAAATTGGTGGCAATACAGTTTTCCATATTCCTCAAGAATATGAAAATATGCTGACTCAATTACAGCAAGGTCTTATTGATGCATTAAATGAGGAATGGCCTGATACCCAATTTACAGTTGAATATGGTGCTGTAAATACGGTTACACCATATACCATTCAAAGTGCGCGTAAAGAAAAAGCCTTTCAAAGAGCAGCTGAGTTATTACAACAACAGCCAGTCATTAAAAGCCTCATAGAGACCTTTGATGCTGAGCTTGAAAACATTCAATTAAAGCCTTAACTTTTTAGTCCTGTGATGAGCTTGGAAATTATACGATTCCACGCTTTTTCACGGGATTGAAACATTCAGGTCACGTCACTGTCATTGTACTTTTCTATGTTAGCCATTTTAGATTTTAAATGGATTGTACATAGACATGAAAAGGCAATACGCAGGAATAACTTCTTTTAAATATTCATATTTTTTATTGATCAGCGCACTTTTGCTGAGTGGCTGTAACGACTCATCAAATGATAATTCAAATGCACCAGACACAGGTAAAAAGCCTGTAATGCGCTGCGCTCCTTAAACTTAAATAATAAAAAGAACCTGATCATGATTACACGTCGTAAATTTTTAAATTACTCTTTAAATATGGGCTTTGGCGCTGCAGCATTGGCGGCTTTCCCATCTAGTATTCAAAAAGCTTTGGCAATTCCTGCAAACAATAAAACACGCACAATTCAAGACGTTGAACACGTTATTATTTTAATGCAGGAAAACCGATCTTTTGATCATTATTTTGGAACATTAAAAGGCGTTCGAGGTTTTGCTGATCGTTTTACGATTCCTCTACCGAGTGGCCGCCGTGTATGGGAGCAACTCAGAAGTAACGGGCAAGTTTTAACGCCTTTTCACTTAGATGGCACAGCTAATAATGCACAGCGTGCAGATGGTACCCCGCATACGTGGAATGACAGTCAGTTGGCTTGGGACAATGGGCGCATGGCGAATTGGCCAGCCCATAAAACTGATATATCCATGGGTTATTTTAAAGAAAAAGAAATTCCATATCAGTTTGCACTTGCGAATGCCTTTACGATCTGTGATGCCTACCATTGCTCTATGCACACCGGAACAGATGCAAACCGCTCTTTTCATTTAACCGGTACAAATGGGGCGACACCAACTAAGCGATCATTTGTAAACAATGAATGGGACTGGATTGATGGTAACCCCGCTACGGCAGATCGCGGTTATACATGGAAGACTTATGCTGAGCGTTTGGAAGAAGCAGGGGTAAACTGGATTTGTTATCAAAATATGCCAGATGAATGGGGCGATAACATGCTTGGGGCATTTCGTACGTTCAGAAAAGCCAATATTGCATCTGGTTATCCTGTTGCAAGCGGTGGTGAACCAAACAAACCATATGCCGACACGGGACAAAAGCTACCATATAAAGCTTATGAAGCAGCGACTGATAATGCCAAAAATCCATTATATAAGGGCATTGCAAATACTTTACCGGGCAATAAACCTGAAGAATATCTTGATTCTTTTAAACGAGATATTCGTGAAGGCAAATTGCCGCAAGTTTCTTGGATTAATGCGCCGTCAATTTACTGTGAACATCCAGACCCTTCAAGCCCAGTTCAAGGGGCATGGTTTATTCAAGAAATTATTGATGCATTAACTGCTGTGCCAGAGGTTTGGAGTAAAACTGCACTGATTATCAATTTTGATGAAAATGATGGTTACTTTGACCACGTACCATCACCATCTGCGCCATCTCGGCTCAAAAATGGTCAGTATGCAGGGAAATCGACATTAAGCAGTGCTGACATGAAGGACGAATATTTTGATCATGCTGCGCCTGAGGGAAGCCATTCTCAGCCTACGCCTGATGGACGTGTTTATGGTCCGGGTCCTCGTGTTCCGTTATATGTGATTTCCCCATGGAGCCGTGGTGGCTGGGTGAACTCGCAAGTGTTTGACCATACTTCTGTGCTTATGTTTTTAGAAAAACGTTTCGGTGTAAAAGAGCCGAATATCAGTCCATACCGCCGTGCAGTGTGTGGTGATTTAACCAGTGCATTTAACTTTAAAACACCAAATGCAGATGTTTTACCTCAGCTCAATGGTAAACAGACACGTTTGCAGGCAGATGAGCTAAGAGAAAACCAAGAAGCTTTGCCAGCTGTACCTGTACCAACGGATATTAAGTTACCGATTCAGCAAAGTGGTATACGTCTATCGCGTGCGCTACCTTACGAACTGCACACCAGCGCGCGCTGTAAAGCCGATGGTAAAGTGCAATTGATATTCTCTAATACAGGTCAGCAAGCAGCGGTTTTTCATGTATATGACAAACTTAACCTAGATCTTATTCCAAAGCGTTATATTGTTGAGCCGAATAAAACTTTAGATGATGAATGGGATGCTTTAAAAGATAACTTGGGCCGTTATGACCTATGGGTACTTGGCCCCAATGGTTACCATCGTCACTTCAAAGGCGATACTCAACGTATTGTTGATAGTGGCGTTAAACCTGAAATTCGAGTGTGCTATGACATTGCCAACGGTGATGTTTATGTCGAACTCATGAATGAAGGAACCAAGGACGCACTTTTGACGGTAAAACCTTGTGCATATCGACAAGATGCGCCGTTACACCTTACCGTAAAAGCGGGTCAAGTCGTTAAGCAACATTGGGCTTTGGCTGACGTAGGTCATTGGTATGATTTTGAAATCACGAGTCAGAGTGATCCGTATTATTACCGACGTTTTGCTGGCCGAGTCGAAACGGGAGAAGATTCTTTTAGTGATCCTGCAATGATGTAAGTTTAGGTGGGCAAAAAGAACAGATCATTTTCTTTTTGCCCCATTTTTTTATAATAAATAACTTTTTAAAGCTTCACGAACTGACTCAGAAATGGGCACAGTCTTACGCGTTTCGCGGTCTACAAACACATGCACAAAATGTCCTTGAGCTGAGGCTTGCTCTTGACCTTGTTTAAAGATTGCCAATTCATAACGTAGAGAAGTCGTACCGATTTTACCAATCGCGACGCCCACTTGAATAATTTCTGGAAATGACAACTCTTTAAGAAAACTACATGCTGAATCAACCACTAAGCCAATTGATTTTGCTTCATGAATATCAAAACCTGTTTTTTGAATGAGTAATGCATTGGCTGCTGTATCGAAGTAGCTATAGTAAGTCACATTATTCACATGACCATAAATATCGTTATCTGCCCAACGCGTTTGAATATCTAAAAAGAACTTAAATTGATCGCGAGTTTTTAAAACTGGTTTAGTCATCAATGAATCGCCTGATAAATTGCCAAAGCAGCAGCCTCTGTCATGTCACGAGGGTTATTTTGTAGCAAGCGAGTTTGTAGCATGGCATCTTGAGCAAGCTTAGGTAGACTAGACTCTTCAATATTCAAATCTCTAAGCTTTAAGACCAAACCACTACGATCTAAATGGTTTTGCATATGGTCAATAAACAGATCACACAAACCATCTGTGCTGCCATTGCTATATGGATCTAGCCATTGCATCAGTTCCGCATAGTATTTTTTTGCATTTGGTGCATTAAATTTTAATACTTCAACTAACACTAAAGCATTGGTATGGCCATGCGATAAATGAAAATGTCCGCCAAGTGGGTAAGCTAAAGCATGCACAGCAGCAACAGGTGAGTTAGCAAACGCTTGACCCGCGAGCATTGAACCAAAAAGCATGTTTTGACGTGCTTCTAAATCATTACCCTCTTTAAGAACTTTCGGTAAGTTATGGTTTAGTAGCTTTAAAGCATTCTTAGCTAAAATATCTGTGTATATATTCTTCTTGTGTTTAGAAGTATATGCCTCAATAGCATGTACCATCGCATCGATACCTGTTGCAGCTGTAATATGTGCTGGAAGGTTTTGAGTAAAAGTAGCATCAAGAATCGCAGTGTCGGCGTACAGTACTGGCGAGACAATCCCCATTTTTGTTGTCTCACCAGTAGTCACAATTGAAATAGGCGTTACTTCAGAACCTGTACCGGCTGTCGTTGGAATTAAAATAAGAGGTAGGCGAGCAGTGGTTACTTGGTTTACGCCATACATGTCTTGCAAACTTTGGGCCTGGTTGGGGTGCGCGAGCAGAGCAATTACTTTTGCAACATCTAAAGAACTACCACCGCCAAAACCAATAATGGCATCTACAT
Organism: Acinetobacter sp. GN11; assembly: GCF_054823985.1. NCBI lineage: Bacteria > Pseudomonadati > Pseudomonadota > Gammaproteobacteria > Moraxellales > Moraxellaceae > Acinetobacter > Acinetobacter sp. GN11. Next base: position 22,242 of record NZ_JRVL01000112.1, read on the forward strand.
TTTGCTGTTTTGCATAATTGGCAGCATCTAAAATGACTTGTTCTGGTGGGTCAGCTTGAACATCGGCATAAATGACATGTTCAATATTAAGCGTATCTAAAATTTGAATGATGGGAACATGTAATTGATTTTTGATCATGCCTGCATCAGTCACTAGTAACAACTTACGGTAAGCTTTTGAAGACAAAACATTCTGTAATTCTTGTATAGAGCCTAAGCCTGAGATGATATTTGGAACGGTTTGAAATTGAAAATGGCTCATATACGTTATTTCCTTATTTTTGAACATTATTGTAGAAGGGTTCTTTAGGATTAAATCTTTAAGTAACTTAGCATAAGACACTTTAAAATAAAGTAGTTCTGAAGTGATTATGTTGAGTGTTGTATGAGATATGCACTACTTTCATATAGTAGGATGGGGAAGGTAGGCGGAGATCACGCAAGGTATTTAAACGTTTATGGAAAGGTGGGCTTTTTGTTATTTATACTGTTTGGTAGATTTTCCTGAAGACTACTAATTCATATAATGCCCTAACAATTTATAATTTTATTCGGTTCAAAAGTGAAAATTTCTAAAACTGTACTTAGTCTTATTGGATGTTCTTGTTTAATGCTTAGCTCAGTAACAATGGCGAAAACCAGCTCTAGCGTCTATTCACCTAAAAATGGTGTAATTTGTGACAAATATATCTGCGCTGACAAGAAAGGTGTATCTAAAAAACTTACAGCCAAATACTTAGGAACTAACAAAGCGAACAGAGCATTCTCTCAAGGTGATTTTGATACTTCAGCATTCACACTCTCAAATGGTGTGTTCTGTGATACCAAAACAAAACTATGCCATGTTGATCGATACTTTGAAAATGGACATCGTAGTAAAGTTGATAGAAAAATGACGGATAAACTTTTTAAAAATAAATGATTTTTATCCTAGTTTTACTAAAAAGCCCATAATAATTGGGCTTTTTTTATATCTAAATAAAGAATGAAATGAACAGGAAAAATAATCTAAGAGTTAGATTAAGAAAAGAATTCTATTT
>NZ_JRVL01000113.1:0-12922 GCF_054823985.1 Acinetobacter sp. GN11
TTTAATGTTTGCGAATCATACAAATAGATATAATTTTACACAACACTAATATTTAGAATTTTAATTATTTTAGAAATTAATAATCATAAAAAAGGATGTTAATTTAACACCCTTAAATGATTTAAATTTACATTTAGAAAGAATCACACAGGTCCAATAATCGATTTGCATAGCCCCATTCATTATCATACCAAGCAAATACTTTAGCTTGATGCCCAACGACCATGGTCTGAGTTAAATCAACGATGAGTGAATAAGGAGAATGATTAAAATCACTTGAAACTAATGGCTCATCAGTAACAGCCATAATTTCCACATAATCTGTCTGAGATGCTTTAATCAGCAATTCATTAATATGATGAACTGTAATCGGAGATTGAGCAATAAAAGTTAAGTCAATTGCAGCTACATTAATGGTGGGTACGCGAATTGAATAACCATCGATACGGTCTTCCATTTTAGGCATAACACGTTTTAATGCACCGAGCGCGCTAGACGTGGTTGGGATAATATTTTGCCCAGATGCTCTAGCACGACGTAAATCACGATGCGCATGATCCAGTACAGATTGATCTGCCGTTACTGCATGAATTTCGGTCATAAGCGCAGTTTCAATACCAAAAGCATCATCAATGATTTTCACCAATGGAACTAAAGCCTGTGTAGTACATGAAACGCTTGATATGATCTGATCTGTTACTTTGACTTCATTATGGTTCACACCATAAACAATGGCTGCATCAACATGGTCAAAAGGCGCTGCCCCAATAATGACCCGCTTCGCCCCTGCTTGTAGATGACGCGTTGCATCAGCATGAGAACGAAACAGTCCTGTACACTCAAGCACCACATCAATATCTAAACTAGACCATGGTAAAAGTTCGGGTTGTTCCTGCTTTAAAACCTCAACTTTTAGCGTTCGTTGATTTGAATGAATATTCAAAAAAACTTTTTCATTTTCAATAAATATTTCCACATTTCCATTGAAACGGCCATGTGTTGAGTCATATTTAAATAAATGCACTAATGTTTGTACATCTGCTATATCGTTAATCGCCACGATTTCAAATTGAAATTGTTTTGGGCTCTCAAACCAGGCACGTAAAACATTACGTCCAATTCGACCAAACCCATTAATGGCGATACGTTGCATGACCTATCCTTATCTACAAAACTACAGGCTAAAGAAGGCATATAGTAAAGCACGTCACGCCTAGTTGAATATAGATTTTTAGCCAAATCACAGTTTTGTAAGATATTCCTTTTAAAATCGTTGGTTCGGTGGGGTTTTTCCGCTACAATTTAGCGTTTTTAAAAAATAAGCCCCGTATCACATGCTAAAGTTTGGCATAAAACAAACGAGCATTGATGATACATTTAGCCAAATTCGAAAATATGGAGTGACTTGGTTGTGAGTACTCGTTTAATGACATCTGCTGAAATTCGTGAAGCATTTTTGCGCTACTTTGAGACGCAAGGGCATACACGTGTCGCGTCGAGTTCTCTTGTTCCTGCCAACGACCCAACTTTATTATTTACAAATGCTGGGATGAACCAGTTTAAAGACTGCTTCTTAGGTCTTGAAAAACGTGACTATATACGTGCAACTTCATCACAAAAATGTGTACGTGCTGGTGGTAAACACAATGATTTAGACAACGTTGGTTATACTGCTCGTCACCATACATTCTTTGAAATGTTAGGTAATTTCTCATTTGGTGATTATTTCAAACGTGATGCACTTAAATTCGCTTGGGAATTTTTGACTAGCGATGAATGGCTAGCTCTCCCTAAAGACCGTTTATATGCGACCGTTTATCACACCGATGATGAAGCTTACGACATCTGGAATAAAGAAATTGGTTTAGCGCCTGAACGTATTATCCGTATTGGTGATAATAAAGGCGAAAAATACGCATCTGATAACTTCTGGGCAATGGGTGACACAGGTCCATGTGGTCCATGTTCTGAAATTTTCTTTGACCATGGCGATCACATTTGGGGTGGTTTACCGGGCTCTCCTGAAGAAGATGGCGACCGTTTCATTGAAATCTGGAATAACGTTTTCATGCAGTTTAACCGTACTGCTGATGGCGTGCTTCACCCACTCCCTGCTCCATCTGTTGATACAGGTATGGGCTTAGAGCGTATTTCTGCTGTATTGCAACATGTTAATTCAAACTATGACATTGACTTGTTCCAACACTTATTAAAAGCTGCTGCAAACATTATTGGTATTGAAGACGAAGGTCAGCCTTCTTTACGTGTTGTTGCAGACCATGCGCGTTCATGCTGTTTCTTAATTGCTGATGGTGTAAACCCTAGCAATGAAGGTCGCGGTTATGTACTACGCCGTATTATTCGTCGCGCTGTGCGTCATGGTAATAAGCTTGGTGCAACTGGTACGTTCTTCTACAAAATGTTGCAACCTTTAATCGAAGTTATGGGTGAGGCTTATCCTGAGCTCGCAGCTCGTAAAGATGTGATTGAAGCAACTTTAGTTCGTGAAGAAGAACAGTTTGCTAAAACACTTGAGCAAGGTTTAAAACTACTCGAAGGCGAACTTGCTCAATTAAAAGACAAGACTATTCCTGGTGCGACAGTCTTCAAACTTTACGACACTTACGGCTTCCCAACAGACTTAACTGCTGATATTGCACGTGAACGTGACTTTATTATTGACGAAGCTGGTTTTGAAGTAGAAATGGCTGCTCAGCGTCAACGTGCGCGTGATGCTGGTAAATTCGCTATTGACTATAACAGCATTGTACAAGTTGAAGGCGAAACACAGTTTGACGGTTACATCAACACCACTGGTCAAGGCCAAATTGTAGCGATCTACAAAGATGGTGTACAAGTTGATGAAGTTTCTGAAGGCGACGAAGCACTTATCGTTTTAAACCAAACTCCTTTCTATGCAGAAAGTGGTGGTCAGATTGGTGACACAGGTATCTTCAAAAACGAAACTGGTATTTTTGAAGTTCAAGATACGAAAAAGTCAGGTGGTGCCTTTGTTCATCAAGGTATTGTGACCGTTGGTAATCTTAAAGCCGATCAAAACGTTGAAGCGATTGTTAAAGCAGACATTCGTGAGGCAACAGCTCGTAACCACTCGGCAACTCACCTATTACATGCCGCCCTTCGTCAAATTTTAGGATCACACGTACAACAAAAAGGTTCGTTAGTTGCAAGTGATATCTTACGTTTTGACTTTGCTAATGACCAACCAGTAACGTTTGAACAGTTACAACAGGTTGAGCGTTTGGTAAATGCAGAAATTATTGCAAATACCGCAGTAACAACTGAACTACTTGGCATCGAAGCAGCAAAAGCCAAAGGCGCAATGATGTTGTTCGGTGAAAAATACGGTAGCGAAGTTCGTGTTCTCGCTATGGGTTCAGTAATTGATGAGAAAAACTTTTCGATCGAACTTTGTGGTGGTATTCACGTTAAGCGTACAGGTGATATTGGCTTATTTAAAATCACTTCTGAAGGTGGTGTAGCTGCTGGTGTACGCCGTATTGAAGCAGTTACAGGTACTAAAGCTTTAGATGTAGTACAAAAAACCGATTCAGACATCCAGCACATTAATGGTTTATTAAAAGCACAGAAAGACCAAACTGTAGAGCGTGTACAAGCCAATGTTGAATTGGTTTCTGCATTACAAAAGCAGATTGAACAGCTCAATCAGAAATTGGCAAACTTCCAAGCGTCAGAATTGATTGATCAGGTACAAACGATTTCTGGTCGTCAAACGCTTATTACCACTGTTCAAGGTGTAGATGCGAAATCACTTCGCAACTTGCACGACAGTGTTAAATCAAAATTAGAGAACGCAGTTATTGTGTTAGCTGGCGTAGAGGGTGACAAAGTTAGCCTGCTTGCTTCAGTTGCATCACAATACATTGCAAATCTAAAAGCAGGTGACATCATCAAGCATCTAGCAACCGAGTTAGGTGGTAAAGGTGGTGGTAAACCTGACTTAGCACAAGGTGGCGCGCCACTTAACGAGAAGTTTGGACAAGTTATTGCTGCATTACCTGCATGGCTTGAACAAAAATAAGACTTCACTTTTTGTGTAACTGACCCTGAAAAGCCTCTCAGGGTCATGGCTTATATGGAAAAACTATGGCATTAATCGTTCAAAAATATGGCGGTACTTCTATGGGTACCCCCGAGCGCATTTTAAATGTTGCTCGTCGTGTTAAGCGTTGGCATGATCACGGTCACAAAGTTGTTGTGGTCGTATCTGCAATGAGTGGTGAAACAAACCGCTTACTTGCTCTCGCTAAAGCCATTACCGAAACACCTGACCCACGCGAGTTAGACCAAATGGTTTCAACCGGTGAACAGGTGACGATTTCCATGTTAGCTATGGCACTTAATTCGATTGGTGTGGAAGCTAAATCCTATACCGGACGTCAAGTCGGTATTAAAACTGACAGTGCATTTACCAAGGCGCGTATTGAGTCTATTGATACAGATGTCATGAGCAATGACCTAGATGCAGGCCGTGTTATTGTCGTTGCGGGTTTCCAAGGCTTTGATGCTAACGGAAATATCACAACGCTAGGCCGCGGTGGTTCAGATACTTCAGGTGTTGCTCTTGCTGCTGCTCTAAAAGCAGATGAATGCCAAATTTATACTGATGTAGATGGCGTTTACACCACTGACCCGCGTGTTGCTCCTAAAGCCAAAAAAATCGACCGTATTTCTTTTGAAGAAATGCTAGAAATGGCTTCATTAGGTTCAAAAGTTTTACAAATTCGCTCAGTAGAATTTGCCGGAAAATATCAAGTTCCTTTACGTGTATTATCAAGTTTTGATAATGATAACGACGGCGTGTTTGACGAAGAATTTAAAGAAAATGTAGGTACACTCATTACGACTGAGGCGGAAGATACTATGGAACAGCCAATTATTGCAGGTATTGCTTTTAACCGTGACGAAGCAAAATTAACGATTTTAGGTGTACCTGATGAACCAGGTATTGCTTCTAAAATTTTATCACCAGTAAGTGATGCCAATATCGAAGTCGACATGATAGTGCAAAATGTTGAAGAAGATGGCACAACAGATTTCACTTTCACTGTAAACCGTGTTGATTTAGCGAAAGCTGAAAAAATCTTAAATGAAACTGCCAAAAATATTGGCGCACGTGAAGTTTCAACACGCGATGACATCGTTAAAGTGTCTATCGTTGGTGTAGGTATGCGTTCACATGCAGGGGTCGCGAGCAAGATGTTCACTGCCCTTGCTGACGAAGGCATCAACATTCTTATGATTTCAACTTCTGAAATTAAAGTTTCTGTCATTATTGATGAGAAATATCTTGAACTTGCTGTTCGTTGTCTACATACCGCTTTTGGTTTAGACCGTGAACATGGTGAAAGCAGCGCCCGCGCTTAATTTTACCAAACGGTCAATAATTCATTAAAAAATGTTTACTTGTCCGACAATAATCAAAGAAAACACAGAGCCGCTATAGTTTTTTTTATAGCGGCTCTGTTATATTAAACGGAAAGTTTTTTGGCAGTGATTATCAAAATATGACTTTGTTCTCATATTTCTGTTAGAATCTGACTGAAAACTGAGGTTGAGCTTTTATTTGGGTACCAATATTGCAGTTTTAAGCGTTTAGCAAGGAGATAAACATGCTGATTCTGACCCGCCGTGTCGGGGAAACATTAATGATTGGGGATCAAGTCAGTGTTACTGTGCTTGGCGTCAAAGGAAACCAGGTTCGTATTGGTGTGAATGCACCAAAAGAGGTTTCTGTTCATCGCGAAGAAATTTATCAACGTATTCAACATGAACGTGCAATGCATGAACACCTTCAACATCTTGATCAAGATTATCAAGTTTCTTTTGAAGATGATAATTTTGCACAGAAAAACTTCAATCGTTAATATGAAGTTATTCTCTCCCTAATTAAAGCGACTTTCTAGTCGCTTTAAATTTTTTAGGACTTTGTATTTATAGGCCTAGAGCACGTTTAACAGGAGCATAGCTACGGCGGTGCTGATCAATTACCCCATGCGCTGCAATCGCTTCAAAATGCGCTTTAGTTGGATATCCTTTATGTTTGGCAAAACCAAATAATGGATATTGCTGATCTAGTTCCTGCATTTGTCGGTCACGTGTAACCTTTGCCAGAATACTTGCTGCACTGATCTCAGGATGACTCGCATCTCCCCCAACAATCGCTTCACAAGGAATAATAATTCCTTTTGGAATTTGATTACCATCTACAATCACTTTTTGTGGTTGAGCTTTTAAACCATCAACTGCACGTTGCATGGCCAAAAAGGTCGCTTGTAAAATATTTAATTCATCAATTTCAGCGTGCGTTGCTTCTGCAATTGACCAAGCTAAGGCTTTTTCTTGTATTTCAATAAACAACTTTTCACGTTTCTTTTCAGTTAATTTTTTAGAATCATTTAATCCTTCAATCGGATTATTCGGATCTAAAATAACAGCCGCTGCCACAACGGAACCTACTAATGGGCCACGTCCCGCCTCATCTACACCAGCAATAAACATTTACTCTTCACCTTTAAACAAAAGAGGCTGATCAATAGTAATCAGCCTTCTTTAATACAAAAATCATTACTTACTTTTGTAAAGCTTCTGCCACACACTCATTTACAGTTTTTGAAACTACTTGATTTACAATTGTAGCACGTGCATTTACATCAAATGCAGCCGCAGCCAATTCTACTGCTGTCACACTATTTGGTGCCTTTTCGCTCACACAACCACAAACATTAGTTTGAATACTGTCACGTTGCTCAGCAGTCATAAGCTTTGTTGCTGTCTTCCAAGCCGAAACATTATTAATCTCTGTAATACATTTCGCATTTACAGCAACTTTTAATGCAGCAACACCCAACTGTTGAGTTGTGGTTTGTGCAGAAGTAGAGCCTGTACCCGTACCTGTAGTCGTTGCACACGCTGTTAAAGCTAAAACAACTGGCGCTAGAGCGAGCATCAATTTTTTCATCATTTTTTCCTTTGATTGAACGTTGGCAGCGCGTATTGTGCCTAAACTCGACTTTAGAAGAAACAAATAATTTGATGCATTTATGCAATCTTTTTCCTCCAGTAAAACTCAGCTCATCAAATGCATTTTTCCTTAACCGTTCTGTTTTTAGCACGCTCTGTTACATTTAAAACATTTCTCAAAATCAGTGGTTTCTCATAAAATTGAAAATCAAAACGACAAAAAAATAGGTTTTTTATGCCTGCTGTTTCATCTCAGTATTACACCCGTACCGCACAAATCCTGCATTGGGTGATGGCAATCATTTTCATCGCAGCATGGGCTATTGGTTTCTATAGTGGAAATTTTTTAAGTTATGACGTTGATGGCCCCTTTAAAGGCGATGTCATTACGCTGCACAAAAATATTGCAACCACCATTATCTTTTTGGTGATTATCCGGATTTTATGGCGCTATACACATCCAGCTCCAAAATTACCAGATACGATGTCTCCAATGATGAAAACTCTGGCACATGTTGGTCATCTATTGCTTTATGTGATTTTGGTGGCTTTACCTGTCACAGGTTGTTTATTTAGCTGGAGCGCTGGTCACCCTGCCCCTGTTTTATATTTATTTGAAATTCCGCGTTTAGTACAAGATAACCCAGAGCTTTTAGCTGTTGTTAAACCATTACACGTTTATATTTCTTGGTTTGCAGGCTTGCTTATTGTTGGGCATGTGCTTGCGGCTTTAAAACATCACTTTGTTGATAAAGACAATATTTTAAATAGTATGACCAAACAACCTAAATAAAACGTATGTATAAAAAAACCGCCTGAGATAGGCGGTTTTTTTATTTAGATTTTTTGGATTTCTGCAATCCACTTTTGTTTTTCTTCATCTGAAATGAAAGAGGCTTCAAAAGAGTTAATTGCGAGTTGCTTCAACTCATCATTGTTTAAGTCTAAAGCTTGTTGGATAGCAAAGAAATTATCATTCATATATCCACCGAAATATGAAGGATCATCTGAGTTAACCGTCACGTGTACGCCTTTTTGCAATAGACGACGGATATTATGATCTTTCATATCCTGAACAACACATAGCTTTAAGTTACTTAAAGGGCAAACAGTTAAAGGCATTTTTTCATTAATTAAACGCGTCATTAATTGTTCGTCTTCTTCAGAACGTACACCATGATCAATACGATTCACTTTGAGTAGATCTAAAGCTTCCCATACATATTCAGGTGGACCTTCTTCACCAGCGTGAGCAACGATCAAGAAACCTTCTTCACGCGCCTTAGCAAAAACACGTTCAAATTTAGCTGGCGGATGCCCTACTTCACTTGAATCGAGGCCGACAGCAATAATGTCTTGTTTAAATGGTAAAGCCTGCTCAAGTGTTTCAAATGCAGCTTCTTCACTTAAATGACGTAAGAAACACATAATCAGTTGAGAGCTGATACCAAACTTAGCTTTGGCATCTGCACAAGCACGCTTTAAACCACCAATCACTGTTGAGAACGCAACACCACGGTCAGTGTGAGTTTGCGGGTCGAAGAACATTTCTGTATGAACGACATGATCTTCGGCGCATTTTTCAAAATAAGCCCATGCTAAATCATAAAAGTCTTGTTCATGTACAAGAACATTTGCACCAGCATAGTAAATATCTAAGAATGATTGAAGATTATGAAAGTTATAAGCTTGCTTTACTTCTTCAACAGATTTGTAAGGAATCTGAATCTGATTGCGCTGGGCAATTGCAAACATTAATTCAGGTTCAAAAGTCCCTTCAATATGTACATGCAATTCGGCTTTTGGTAAGGCGCGAATCAGCTCGACTTGATTCATATTAACTCCACATCTAAAGAAAAAAGGGTGTGGTCAAAATCACACCCTTCTATTAATTTTCTTCTTATTAGAAACTATGACTAAGATAGCTTAAGAAGAAAACTATAAAAAATCATATTAACCGCCAAACGCGATAAATTTAAATACCCAAAGTGCAGCAATAATCCATACCATATACGGTACAGTTTTTGCCTTACCTGTGAATAATTTAACTAATGCATAGCTAATAAAACCCATTGCGATGCCATCAGCAATTGAATAGGTAAATGGCATAAATACAATAGTTAAAAATGCTGGAACAGCTTCTGTAATATCATCCCAATCGATATGAGTGATACCTTGAATCATCAACACACCAATGAACAATAAAGCTGGCGCTGTTGCAAAACCTGGTACAGATTGAGCAAGAGGTGCTAAAAATAAACAGCAGATAAATAGGACAGCAACCACAACAGCAGTTAAACCAGTACGTCCACCTGCTGCTACGCCTGAAGCTGATTCAATATATGGCGTAGTTGAAGATGTACCTAATGCAGCACCAGCAACAATTGCAGTAGAGTCTGCAAATAATGCTTTCTTCAAACGAGGTAATTTACCGTCTTGTAAAAGACCCGCACGGTGTGAAACACCAACCAAAGTACCCGTACTGTCAAATAAATCAACAATAAAGAATACGAAGATGACGCCGACCATACTTGCTGTAAATAGACCTTTAAAGTCCATTTGCATGAATGTTGGTGCAATTGAAGGGATTTGACCCACTACACCTTTAAATTCGTTTAGACCTAAAGCAGTAGCAATGCCTGTAACGACTAAAATACTAATAATGATTGCACCGCGAATCTTTAATTGATGTAAAACTACAATCATTAAAAATCCGAATAGTGCTAATAGTACTGTCGGTTGTTTGATATCACCCAAACCGACTAATGTCGCTTGATTATCAACAATGATTCCAGCATTTTTTAGTGCAATCAGTGCTAGGAATAAACCAATACCACCACCGATTGCAAACTTAAGTGACATCGGAATCGCATTGACAATCGCTTCACGAATTTTAAAGAAGCTAATTGCAAGAAAAACAAGGCCTGAAACAAAAACAGCCGCTAAAGCTGTTTGCCATGGCACGCCCATCCCCATACAAACCGAGTAGGTAAAGTAAGCGTTTAAACCCATACCAGGGGCCAGTGCGATTGGATAATTTGCAATGATCCCCATTACTAAACATCCGATTGCTGCTGCCAAACAGGTCGCAACGAATACGGCACCATGATCCATGCCGGTTTCAGATAAAATGAGTGGATTGACAATAATGATGTAACACATCGTTAGGAATGTAGTTACACCAGCAAGAACTTCAGTTCGGAAAGTGGTTTTATTGTCGCTTAACTTAAATAAACGCTCTAACCAGCCTGCCGAAGAATTGGGCGCCGCCATAAGTAGCCTCTATGCAAAATCTGAACTGTGGAATATTTACGTCTATGTAGGTCGCTGAACAATATTGTTTTTCTGTTCAGCCCTATAAACAAGAATCTCAAACTTATGAAGCAACAAATATGCCACTCATTTGGTTTCTAGTTCGTACATAGGAAATAGCCACAGCCCCTCTTGAAACACAAAAAAGCTGCATAACCCCTATGCAGCTTTTTTACTATACGTTAAATAAGTTTAACAGATTCAACAGAAACATGATCAAAATTTATGAAAAGATATGACCAATGACAAAGTAAAATTCAGAAATTTATCATTCAATATTTTTAGAAAATAATTCTTTTCTCACTTATATATCCTTGCAAATTATAAGAAGCCAAATTGCTGTGGTGAGCATGATTAGGATTGCGTTCGATACTTTGTAAATTTTGTTCTGCTTCTTGAATGATCCGCATTAGCTCTTGATGTCTTTTATTTTGAGTATCTAAATAGGCCCAATATCCCAATACAAAGACGATACCCACGCACAACACTATTAATACTTTATTGATCATTATTATTATCTCTATGTTTTTAATGTTAATGATCTTAACAAAAAATTATAGCTTTGTGAATATTTTCACATTTATTTACAATAATACACTCTTACTCAAATTATTGAAAAGAAAGGTGATTTTAAATTCATCATTCCAATAAGTGATAAATACAAAACATTTCCATTGAAAAGTAACTTTATTTCAAAACAGTTTAGGTTTAGTTATTTTCAATATTAGCTTTTTATTCATATTCATTATTAAGTTCATTTAAATACACAGGGTAGACTAATGTGTATATCGCATGAAATATCTCTAAGTTTTCTACCAATTAAATAGGATAAAAAGATTCATTTTTCTTTCAATTGTTCTATTTAAAAGTGTTTGTCGATCTCGCTATTTCTCGATTTTCATCTTTAGCTTTAAAAGTAAAATTTCAATTTTAACCAAAAGAGCCCTTTTTCTTAGTCAAAAGATAATTTTCATTTAATCGTTCTAAAAATCGTACCAAGCTTTCCATTTTCAGTGCTTTATTACGATAAACGCTACGATAAACTACGCTCAGATAGAAAATTAAATCAGGAGAATACATCATGTTTGATATGCGTTTATCTCACGAGCGTGGTGCAGCACATCATGGTTGGTTACAATCAAAACATAGCTTTTCATTTGCTAATTATTGGGATCCAAAACAAGTCGGCTTTTCGGATCTGCTTGTAATTAATGATGATAACGTTGCCCCATCTAAAGGCTTTGGTACTCACCCTCATAATAATATGGAAATTATTTCCTACGTACTTGAAGGTGCATTAGAGCATAAAGACTCGATGGGTACAGGTTCTGTGATTGTGCCTGGAGACATTCAGCTGATGAGTGCAGGTCGTGGTGTTGCCCATAGTGAATTTAACCATTCAGCTCAAGAAGGCGTGCATTTCTTACAAATTTGGGTTGTCCCAAATGAAGTGAATACAGATCCGGGCTATCAACAAGTTCATATTGATGAAGCAGACAAACGCGGTAAATTGCATTTGATCATCTCACCAAAAGGTGGCGAGAAAACTTTATCTATCAAACAAGACATTAATATTTACTCAGGTCTGTTTGATGGTGAAGAAACTGCTGAATTTGCGATTCCTGATGGTCGATATGTTTACCTACACGTTGCCAAAGGTCGTGTTGATGTAAATGGTAAAACCTTTAACGCTGGTGATGCTGCACGTATTCGTGATGGCAGAAGCTTATCGTTTACCAATGGTGATAATGCCGAAATTTTGATTTTCGATATGCGTCCTGAAGAAGTTCCAACTATGCCATAATGCAAACTAAGCCCTCACATAAAACTTTATGTGAGGGCTTTTTATATGGTTTATTTGGATAGGAAAATTCTATCTCAGCTTAATGTTCTTCTGAGCGCGCTATCTCTGTATTGATATAACTCATAATCATCGTGGTTAACCCCTGTACCATCTCATCAAAACTAATGTAAGGATTTGGCAAGATCAGGTGCCGAGCGACATTAAAAATTCCACTATTAATACAAATATAGGTAATTACAGCCAGATTATTAATTTTTAGGTATTTAGGATTGTGCATCATATATTTCATGATAACTTCCATTAAAGCCTGTTCAATTTTTGGAATGTATTTGTCGTACTGTAACTCGCCTGCATAACGCAAAACAGTCAAATAGCGGTCGTTATTTTTCTTTAATAAATCACTAAAAGTATAAAAAATCATTTCAATGACAGGCTCTAACTCCAACTGTAAAATAGTCGGTGTAAGCTCTGTAATCATGTCCAGAATTTCCCGAACAAAGTAGTGATTCATCGCATCATATATTTCTTCTTTATTTTTAAAATATTCATATAAAGACCCAACACTCACTCCAGCAATTTCTGCAATATGGCGTGTTGTAGTGCCACTCGGGCCGTGAAGTGCCACTGCAATAAAACCTGCTTCAATAATCGTGTCGACAGTGACTTTGGCTCGAGTTTGACGAGGTTTACGCGTAGTCATACGATCTAATCAACAATCCGAACATAAAGTCAGATTAGCATGTAATTTGACTCAGAAGAAATATAAAAACAAAATCCGAATAGTTGTCAAACTTAGTAAAA
>NZ_JRVL01000114.1:0-11996 GCF_054823985.1 Acinetobacter sp. GN11
TTATGGGAACACTCGCGTGGAAATTAATCCTTATCTAAACCAATTGAAAGACTTAACTGATCGTAGCCAAACACTACGGGGGTATCTTTGACTACGATCTGAAAAAAGAACGTTTAGAAGAAGTTTTACGTGAGTTAGAAGACCCTGCAATCTGGAACGACCAAAGCCGTGCTCAGGCAATGGCGAAAGAAAAGGGCGAACTAGAAAACGTTATTAATGTATTGGATGGGTTGTCAACACAACTTGAAGATGCAAAAGCGATGTTAGATTTGGCTGTAGAAGCTGATGATGAAAGCTTGCTTGAAGATGTTCAGTCTGAGCTTGGCGCTGCTGAAGATGAACTGGCTAAACTTGAATTCCGTCGTATGTTTAGCAACCCAATGGATCCGAATCCTTGCTATGTCGAGATTCAATCAGGTTCAGGTGGTACCGAAGCACAAGATTGGGCATCTATGCTATTACGTATGTATATGCGTTGGATTGAACGTCATGGCTTCAAAGCAGAGCTAATGGAAGTATCTGATGGCGATGTAGCGGGTATTAAGTCTGCAACGATTCGTGTTGAAGGTGAATATGCGTATGGTTGGTTACGCACAGAGTCAGGTGTACACCGTTTAGTTCGTAAGTCACCATTTGACAGTGGTAACCGCCGTCATACCTCATTCTCTGCTGTGTTCATTTCACCAGAAGTTGATGACAATATTGAAATTGATATTAATCCTTCTGATGTTCGTACCGATACTTACCGTGCATCTGGTGCAGGTGGTCAGCACATTAACAAAACCGATTCGGCAGTTCGTTTGACACATACTCCAACAGGTATTGTGGTGGCGTGTCAGAACCAGCGTTCGCAACATGCTAACCGTGACCATGCATGGAAACAGTTACGTGCGAAATTGTATGAATTGGAAATGCAAAAACGTAATGAAGCAGCTCAAGCCCTAGAAGACTCGAAGTCTGATATTGGTTGGGGAAGCCAAATTCGTTCATATGTATTAGATGATTCGCGTATTAAAGACTTACGTACTGGCGTGGAAAACTCTAATACAGGTGCTGTTCTTGATGGTGACCTTGATCGCTTTATTGAGGCGAGCTTAAAACAAGGTTTATAAGAGTCTGCTGAACTTTTAGTTTAAATACAGTTCATCTATGAATATGTAGAACTCTTGGATTTTTAGCGATTAAAACGGCAAAGCAGTTCAGTCTTCGGATGTTAATCGAAAAAATGCGATATGAATATCGGAAAAAACAGATATGAATATCGCAGAAATGCGATATGATGTTTTCGAAATGCTGAATAAAGCTTTGTTCGTTTAAAAGACGTGTTGAGCCTATGGATATTGATGCAATTAGCAAAGCCCTTTCCAATCCGCTACGTCGGCAGATTTTGCAATGGTTGAAAGAACCTGACCATTATTTACCAGTGGAAGAGTGTGGTGGTAGTTTTGAGAAAGGTGTTTGTGCAGGTCATATTGAGCGATTGGGCAAAGTAGCACAATCTACAATGTCGAATCATTTGTCTGTTTTACAACAGGCGGGTCTGATTCAGGTCCAAAAATATGGTCAATGGTCTTATTTTTCACGTAACGAAGCTTTGATTCAGCAATATATCGAACATTTAAAACAAACACTTTAACGATATTAAAGTGTAAGTCGAGGCGACTATGGCTGAACTCAATACTCCTTTAACGGTTGGTGATTTTGAAATCAAAAATCGATTGGTAATGGCTCCATTAACGCGTGCGCGTAGTGGTGAAAGCCGAGTACCGAATGATTTGATGGTTGAATATTATCAACAGCGTGCAAATGCTGGTCTTATTTTGACTGAAGCAACAGTGATTGGTTCAAAAACTGTGGGTTATGCAGAAACCCCGGGATTATGGTCACAAGAGCAGGCACAAGCTTGGAATAAAATTATTGAGGCAGTTCATGCTCAAGGTTCAAAAATTGTAGCTCAACTTTGGCATGTTGGCCGTATTTCGCATCCTGAACTTTTAGATGGTGATATTCCTGTTGCACCAAGTGCAATTCAACCTGCGGGTGAAGTGAGTTTATTACGTCCTAAACGTCCATATGTAAAACCGCGTGCACTTTCATTAGAAGAAGTGAAAGAGGTTGTTGCTCAATATAAACATTCAGCAGAATTGGCTAAAGCAGCTGGTTTTGATGGTGTTGAATTACACGCAGCGAATGGTTACTTAATTGACCAGTTCCTTCAAAGTAATACGAATCAACGTGATGACGAATACGGTGGTCCTGTTGAAAACCGCGCACGTTTATTATTAGAAGTCGTTGATGCATTTATTGAAGTGTGGGGCGCTGGCCGAGTAGGTGTACATATTGCACCACGTGGTGATTCACATGATATGGGTGATGAAAATCCATTGGCAACTTTTGGTTATGTGGTTGAACAATTGAGCCAACGTAATGTTGCTTTCATCTTCTCTCGTGAATACGAAGCTGCTGACAGTATTAGCCCTAAACTTCGCGAAAAATTTAATGGTGTATGGATTGCGAATGAAAATCTAACACCAGAGTCAGCAAAACGTATTTTGCGTGATGGTGAAGCTGACGCAGTATCTTTTGGTAAAGCATATATTGCTAACCCAGATCTTTTACAGCGTTTAGAGCAAGACTTACCTTTAAATGAACTTCAACCAACAACTTTATACGCCAAAGGCGCTGAAGGTTATACAGACTATTCAACGCTAGAAGCTTCGTAATTTTTTGAACTGATGATTTACTGACCTCGTTCATTTCTGAACTTGGTAAATCGCTTTTCTTGTAATGGTAGAGTTTAGGTATCGAAACTCTGCCATTTTTTCTATCTATGTTATATTTTCCCCAGTTTTAAACTTTGACTATTTGAGGCAAACCGCTTGGCGACCCCATTTTGGTACAACACCGCACTCCATTTATTAAAACCTTTTTACCACTGGCGGATAAAAAAACGTGCAGAAAGCCAGGAATTATATAATCAGGAATGTCTGGAAAGATTTGGGCCGTTTGAATCTCCGAAAAATGTGAGAGCAATTTGGTTCCATGCTGTTTCGGTTGGAGAAACCAATGCTGCGCAGCCTTTAATCGAGCATTATCTTAAACTTGGACAACCTGTTCTGGTTACCAATACGACTAAAACCGGGCAGGCACGCGCTAAATCATTATTTTTAAAAGCACCTTATTTAGATTTATTTCAAGCAGTTTATTTGCCTGTTGATCAAAAGCATCTTTTAAAACAATTTTTTGAGTTGTATCAGCCAAAGCTTTTAGCATTGGTTGAAACTGAACTTTGGCCAAATTTAATTGATCAAGCCAAGCTACAACAGGTTCCCTGTTTATTGTTAAATGCGCGGTTATCAGAAAAATCAGCTAAAGGTTATAGTCGAGTCTCAGGTCTAACAGCAGGAATGTTGAAACAAATTGATTGGGTGTTGGCACAAGATAATGCTACTCGCCAACGCTATGTCGAGCTTGGTTTAGATCAACAAAAAAGTCAGGTGGTTGGAAATATTAAATTTGATATTCACACACCAGAAGCATTTATAAATCAGGCAGCAAAGTTACACCAGCTATGGTATTTGGGCCAACGAAAAGTACTGACAATTGCCAGTACACATGCACCCGAAGAGCAACAAATTTTGCAGGCACTTCAGCCTTATTTAAAGTCAGATCCTGAGTTAGTTTGTATTGTCGTACCTCGACATCCTGAACGTTTCGACGAAGTATTTGAAATTTGCCAAAACCTAGATTTAATTACTCATCGTAGAAGTTTGAACCAAAGTATTCATCCGAGTACACAGGTTTACCTAGCTGATAGTATGGGTGAACTGTGGCTGTGGTACGCTTTAAGTCAAGTGTGTTTTGTAGGCGGTTCTTTAAATGAGCCGGGTGGTGGACATAATATTTTAGAGCCTATGGTTTTGAATGTGCCGACCGTCATTGGACCTCGTTACTTTAATTTCCAAACTATTGTCGATGAATTCATTGACGAAAATGGTGTGCTCATTGCCCAAGACGCTGAGCAAGTTGTGGCAATCTGGATGGCATGTTTAGCTGAACCTGATCAGGCTCAACAAGTAGTAGAACAAGCGCATAAAGTCTTACAACGTAACCAAGGTTCATTGCAAAAGCATATTGGCGTAATTAATCGGTATTTGGCCGATAAACCATGAATATTGTTTTGCTAGAGCCTGAAGATATTCAGTCAGACACGTGGTCAATTCACTCAAAGCGCCAATTACAGCATTTACGTGAACATCTTGATATTACGGTTGGCCAAAATCTAAAAGTTGGTGTTCGTAATGGCGCACGTTATACCACTGAAATTATTTCGATTAACGAGCAAGAAGTTTGTATAAGCCCTATTAGTGAAGAAGCTGTCCCTGCAAAAATTCCAGTTCATTTAATTGTGGCTTTACCAAGGCCCAAAGTTTTACGCCGTTTAATTATGGACAGTGTGACTTTAGGTGTTGAAAAGATTAGTTTGATTCATAGTTATCGCGTCGATAAAAGTTATTGGCAAACTCCATTTTTGCAACAACTCGATAACTATGTGACTTTAGGGCTTGAGCAAGCAGGTGACACGATTGTTCCTGAAATTCAAATGTATAAACGCTTTAAACCTTTTGTTGAAGATGTCCTACCCAGCTTAATTTCAACAGAAAGCCCAGCCTATGTGGCTCATCCTTATGCCGAGCAGAGCATGCCAGTCAATATTCCGCATGCTTGTAGTGTAGTTGTTGGGCCTGAAGGTGGTTTTATTCCCTATGAAGTTGATTTGCTCACAAAAAACGGCTGCCAAGCTGTGAGCTTAGGCAACCGTATTTTAAGAACTGAAACGTCTATTTCTTATATTTTAGGTCGTCTCTTTAGTTGATGCTTCTGGGTTTAAAAGTGGCTGATTTGCGGCCATTTTTAATTCCTGAATTGGGTAAGGAATATTAATTCCGTTCGCATTAAAAGCTTGTTTGACCTGAGCTTGAATGGTGCTCGTAGATGACGAAATATCAGTTTCAGTTGTATCAACCCACCAGCGTACAGTCAGGTTAACCGAGAAATCTGCTAACGCTGTAACGTTAACCGAGAAGGCTGGCTGACTGAGTACATTTCGGTCATTGTTAAGAATATCTAAAATAATCTGCTTGGCTTTTTGTTCGTCATCTTCGTATCCAATTCCGACTACAAACTCACAGCGTCGTTGTTGATAAGCAGTATTTACAGTTAAAGCACTCGTATAAACAGTTGCGTTTGGAATAACAATGCGGCGGCCATCTGGCGAACGTAAGAATGTTGCACGAATTTGAATATCTTCAACAGTTCCTTCAAGCGAATTGACAACAATCGAATCACCAATACGGAATGGTTCGCTTAATAAGATTAAGATGCCTGACAGTAAATTTTGAAAGATATCTTTAAATGCAAAACCAATAGCGACAGAACCAATTCCAAGAGCACTCATGAGTTGCCCTGGTGTAAACCCTGGAATCGAGATCACTAAAGCAATTAAGAAACCAAAGAATAAAATTGCTGTACTGCCTACACGGTTTAAGACCAAAACTAGGTTTTGGCGAGTATAAGAACGGTTTTCTAAGGTTTTACGAACAAAGAACTTAAATAATTTGGTCAGTAGCCAAAAAATAATAAAAACGATAATCGCAATACATATATAAGGCACACGTTCCCAGAAGCTATCCACGATTTTATCGATAGTGGTATAGGCATCATGATACTTTTCAGTATGGGCTAAAACTGTTTGAGTGGTTTTAGTACCCGCTTCTTGCAAAAGTTCGCCTGTATTTTTTGCGACATCCGTTAAGGATTTTTGTTCATCAGCCACGGCAAGTCTCAATTAAAAAAAAATTATGAAAGCGATTTTCGGCTTTCATCATAGTAGGAGATAAAATGTGCGCCTACTATAATGAGTTCATCTAAATAATAAAGTGTTTTTTAATTAAAAGTATTCCGTTCCTTTTTGTAAGATTTGTGTCGGTGTTTCTAAGGTATCAGTCCCTGAGAAATAATAAAAAATTCCTGCTGTTGAAATAAGGCTAATTAAAATAGCGACTAAAATAAGCCAAGCCATCAGTTTTTCTATAAACGTTGCTGGTCGAACAGGACCGTACTCATTTGGACCTGCTGTACCTGAGGCAAGCAGTAAATAAATCATAAAAAAGAACTGAACAACTGGAATGAACAATAGCAATCCCATCCAGCCACTCTTATTTAGATCGTGCAAGCGTCGAACAACGAGAACAATATTTAAATAAATTAAAAATAGTGAAAAAGCCCAGACTACTAAAGCACTGGCTCCAGAAAGAGAGCTATAAAATTCAAAATTAAATAAATTGCTTGAAAGCTGAAAACTTCCAAGAAATGAAGCCAAAATGAAATAGCCTGCGAGGATGACTAAATAAATCAGTCCATAACCACCTAAATAGCTCATACGATTAAAACGTCCATGAATCGAAAAAGGACTATTTTTAAAAGGGAGCTGGGGTGGGCGTGAAGAGCTTGTTTGGGCAAACATATTATTTTATTCCTGTGTTGCGTATGAGAGACAAAATAATCTTTGTTGATGATCAAAACCATCAAATCTTGCAAAAATTATAAAAGTAAAAGCTATAGACAAATGTTTTAAATCAACTTAATTTTATAAAAATGTTCACAATTTCGTGTGCTTGAGTAAGTGATCAATATGTGACCAAAGTCGCATTGTTTAGACTTTGAAAGAGTCATCATACTGCAAAGGCATGCAAATAAGATCCAGTAAAATAATAGCCACAGTCTCGAGATGGGATGCACAAGATCAAGGAAGTTGCGTATGAATGAGATCTATCCAGTACCAGAGGAATTTAAAAAAACAGCTCGTACTGTTGAAGCAGACTACTTTAAACGTTATCAACACTCTATCGAGAACCCAGATGAATTCTGGGCAGAGCAAGCTAAAATTGTCGATTGGATAAAACCATTTACCCAAGTTAAAAATACGAGTTTTGACAAAGACAATTTCAAGATTGAATGGTTTGCCGATGGTGAGTTGAACGTATCAGCAAACTGCCTAGACAGGCATCTTAAAGAACATCCACATAAACCTGCAATTATTTGGGAAGGTGACCATCCTTCTCGTCATAAAATCGTTTCTTATAAAGAATTACACGACGAAGTCTGCCGCTTTGCTAACGTTTTAAAGAAATATGGTATTGGTAAAGGTGACCGCGTTGTGCTGTATATGCCGATGGTCACTGAGGCTGCAATTGCCATGTTAGCCTGTGCCCGTATTGGTGCTGTTCACTGCGTGGTGTTTGGTGGGTTCTCGCCAGACTCTTTAGCAAGTCGTATTGAAGATAGCCAAGCTAAACTGGTGATTACCGCAGACTCAAGTCTACGTGCCGGAAAACTATTACCACTCAAAGAAAATGTCGATTTGGCTCTAGAGTTGCCAGGCACAGAGTGTGTTGAAAATGTAGTGGTGGTTTACCGTAATGCAAACCCGATCGAAATGAAACCAGGCCGTGATTTGTGGTATCACCTCATTATTATGGAAGTGGATGCCAACTGTCCTCCAGAACCTATGAAGGCTGAAGACCCATTATTTATTCTCTATACCTCGGGTTCGACAGGTAAACCTAAAGGTGTTTTGCATACCACAGGCGGTTATCTGGTTTATGTGGCAAGTACATTTAAAGAGGTCTTTGATTTAAAACAAGATGATGTGTACTGGTGTACAGCCGATGTAGGCTGGATTACAGGTCATAGTTATTTGATTTATGGCCCACTTGCAAATGGTACTACAACTTTAATGTTTGAGGGTGTCCCTCAATATCCAACGTGGGCACGTCTTGGCCATGTGGTCGATAAACATAAAGTCTCTATTTTATATACGGCTCCAACCGCGATTCGCGCCATGATGCGAGAAGGTGATTCGTTTGTACGTGAAAGTAACCGTAGTAGCTTGCGTTTACTTGGTTCGGTCGGTGAGCCTATTAACCCTGAAGCTTGGAACTGGTACTACAACGTTGTTGGTGAAGGTCGCTGCCCAATTGTTGATACATGGTGGCAAACCGAGACAGGTGGTATTTTAATTGCACCATTACCGGGTGCAACAGCTTTAAAACCGGGTTCCGCAACACGTCCGTTATTTGGTATTCAACCTGCCATTGTAGATGGTGAAGGCAATGAGCTAGAGGGTGCGGCTGAAGGTAACCTTGTAATTAAAGATTCATGGCCGGGCCAGATGCGTACCATTTGGGGCGATCCTGATCGCTTTATTGAGGCGTATTTCTCGACCTTTAAAAATACCTATTTTACAGGTGATGGCGTCCGCCGTGATGAAGACGGCTATTATTGGATCACAGGTCGTGTTGATGATGTTTTAAACGTTTCTGGACATCGCTTGGGTACTGCTGAAATTGAAAGCGCACTTGTGTCGCATGAAGCTGTTGCCGAAGCTGCGGTAGTAGGAATGCCGCATGATATTAAAGGACAAGGTATTTGTACTTTTGTGACTCTACAAGCGGGTGTTCCAGAGTCGGAAGAACTACGTAAAGAGTTAATTAACTGGGTTCGTAAAGTGCTTGGGCCAGTGGCTTCACCTGATGCACTACACTGGGCACCAGCATTACCTAAAACGCGTTCGGGTAAAATCATGCGCCGTATTTTAAGAAAAATTGCGGCAAATGAGCTAGATAGTTTAGGTGATACTTCAACTTTGGCTGAACCTGCTGTGGTAGATCAGCTCATTGCAACGGTTTACCCCGATAAGCAAAGCTAATTTTTAAAAAGCCCCATTTGGGGCTTTTTTACTGAGCCTTATTTAAGACCTTGCTAGAAAGTCAGCAGTATTTTGTACATTTGCAAAAGTACTAAGTGCAGTTAAAAAAGCAGTTTGTACATCTTCTGCTTTTGCAGTCTTTCCAGCATAGCTTAAATCACGAGTTGCGGTGGCATCTGCAATTAAGATTGGTTGATAGCCCAGTTCTTTGGCTGCACGTGTACCTGAATCAATACACATGTGAGTCATCATGCCTGTAATCACGAGTTGCTCAATTTGATGTGCTTTTAAAAGTTCCTCTAAATTGGTTTCTAAAAAACTGTTTGGATAGTGCTTTGTTACGATTAATGAATCACTGCCAGCACTGAGTTCAGGGTGAAGTAAAACACCATCTGTATTTTCTTGGAAGAAACTCGCTTGTGGCGGGTTAATATGTTGTACATAAATGATTGGTAAGTTTTTCTCGTTAAAATATTGCTCGAGTTGTTTTATTTTTTCTAACGCTTGCTCTGGCCCAACCAATTCCATTTTGCCATTTTTAAAATAATCATTTTGTACATCGATAACTAACAGTGCTTGTTTCATGAGATCACTCTTGTTGATATGAGATAAAACAAGCTTATTCTCTGCCAGTAAAATCGGCTATAGTCAGATGAAAGCATTACCGCCAGTTTTCTTTCGCCATGAAAAATGAATATTGAATTAGACCCGATTGATCTAAAAATTATTGCATTGCTTAAACAAGATTCTCGACTAACCAATAAAGAAATTGGGCTACGAGTTCACCGGACAGGGCAGGCGGTGGGTGCTCGAATTACTCAGTTAATGGATGCTGGAGTCATCAAAAATTACACCATTGCCGTGCAGTATTCACATAAACAATTTATTCATTTGCATTTAAATGAACAACGCGCTTTTGAAGAAATTGAAAATTTGGTCAAGCAATATGAACAAATCGATGAATGCTTTAAAGTTATGGGCAATGCTTGCTATATGATCGTCAGCCATTTTGAACCCGCAGCATTAAATGAATTTATTGAGAAACTTTCAAAATGGTGCCGTTATTCGGTTGAAACAGTGATTCGAGAAGTCGAGAAATCTTAAAAAATAAAGGCTCCAAGCCGAGTCTTGGAGCCAATAAGTCTTTATTTTTAATTTATTGTTTTTATTGTCTTGCGCTGCTTTAAATGAAGTTTTTTAGGCTGATTTCGCTTGAATTTCTATCTCCTTTTCTTGTTGAAGTTCTAATTGGCGAACGAGTGGTAGAACTTTTTCCCCAAAATATTCTACTTCTTCAATGAAATGTAAGAATCCAGAAAGAATCAAATCAACACCGACATCTTTAAGCGCCACAATACGCTCTGCAATTTGCTGGGGTGTACCAATTAAATTGGTTTTAAAGCCATCGTTGTATTGCACCAAATCTTCAAAACTTGATTTCGCCCAGTTACCTTGTTGCTCTGGTGAGGCTGCACCTGCTTCACGTGTTGCATCGCCAAATGCATTCACGGCTTCCGTATTGGCTTTATCAATAATTTCTTGAAGTACCGCTTTTGCTTCTTCTTCGGTATCTCTGGCAATAATGAAGGCGTTCACACCAATTTTGACATGATGGTTATTGGCTTTTGCTTTAGTACGAATGTCTTCGACTTGTTTTTGAATTTCCTCTACGGTATTACCATTGGTGAAATACCAGTCAGAAACACGAGAAGCCATGTCACGTGCAGCACGTGAGCTGCCGCCTTGAAACACTTCAATATGAGGCTTTTGCAGAGGTTTCGGTTTAAGTGTGTAGTTTTGGAATTGATAGTATTTACCATCGAAACTATAGTTATCGGTGGTCCAGATTCCTTTTAACGTGCGAATAAATTCTTCAGAGCGGACATAGCGTTGATCATGCTCTGGCCACTCTTCACCAATCGCATCAAACTCTCCTCTAAACCAACCACTCACCACATTAATGGCAATACGGCCTTCAGTTAGATAATCAATTGTTGCAAGTTGCTTAGCCGCGAGTACTGGTTTCCAAGGGCCGGGCAGAATAGCAGCAATGACCTTAAGTTTTTCAGTTTTTGCCAATAATGCATGACTGAAACTTACTGATTCATGCTGGTTTTCTGCCCCATAGCCCGCCGTAAAACGAATTTGGGTGAGCGCATATTCAAAACCATTTTTTTCAGCAGCCTGAGCAAGTCGAACATTGTAGTCGTAACTCCAGTCTGTACGCTGTTCAATGTTACTTACGACAAGGCCACCGCTTACGTTTGGTACCCAATAAGCAAATTTAATCGGTTGTTGTAATTGCGTCATGGTGCGCTCTCCCAATTCGTATTTTTATTTAGCGATATTGCGCTTAGGCAACATGCGTTAATGATTTGCCAGACTTGTGGTGCAAGCGAGACTCTGCCGCATCAAGATCAGGTACAGCTGCTGAAGGTAATACTTCTTCTTGCTCAATTTGCTTGTTAATACCAAGCTCTTGATTCGCTTGCTGAGTCTTAGATTTGATCACTTCAGCACGTTTACCTTTCGCTGGCGCCCATTCTAAAATTGGTAATGCACGTGCCACGGCTAACGTAATACGATCTGATAATTGCTCGCTTTTCACCGTATATTCAGGAGTAAAGTCACGATCGGTCGCATATACGCCAATTGGTAAAGTTTGTGCTTGGAAGAAGCTGAACAATGGACGAAGTTGATGTTCAAGTACGAGTGCGTGACGATCACTACCGCCTGATGCTGCTAAAAGTACAGGCACATCGACCAATGCAGTTTGTTCAACAAAATCGAAGAAATGTTTGAAAAGGCCCGTAAAAGAGGCACGGTAAACAGGTGTACCTACAATTAAAGCATCTGCTGCTTCAACTGCTGCAAGATCATCTTGTACACGCTGTGGAAGTTGGTTGCGATAAAATGCACCGCCTAGTAATGGCCCAATTTCGCTTAATTTAATAAAGTGAACTTTAATATCGGTTGCTTCGGATAACTCATCAAGAATGGCTTGAACCAAACTTTCCGTTTTAGATGGGGTATTTAAGCCACCAGAAACAGCAACAATATTCAAAGGTTTTGGTGATGTGATACCAGTCATAATTTGGTTCCTAAGCCTAAAACAAGAGATTGGACTTATTAATCAACAACGACGGCAAACTGTAAAATAACGAAATTGGTCAACCTTATCAGTTTTAAATATAAAAGATAAATAGTGGATTTATATATTTTGTTT
>NZ_JRVL01000115.1:0-3936 GCF_054823985.1 Acinetobacter sp. GN11
AGAAAAGATATGGAACTTAGAGCTGTCAAAATGCATAAAATGTTTAAAGAGTTTCATGATGAAAAGGCACTTGGCTATATGGGGGAATATGATGAAAAACATGATCTTGTAGCTGTATATAATATTTTTAAAGAAAAAATGAAGAAAATAGACGGAACCTATCAATGGATTCTACCTTCATCAGGTGAAGTATTTTTTGTTGAAGAAGATCCACTCTATGTTCGTTAATTAATTTTCCCGTCTAAAAAATCACAAGGATATCAGTTAATGAAGTTTCTAAAAATTCTAAGTTTTAGTGCTATTTTTACGTTATCGGCGCATAGCTATGCGACAGTGGGTGGTGGACAAAAAATTGAAGTATTGGGTTATCAGCAAAAAGAGAAAAAACTTTATGTATTAAGACACTACGAAGATGGTCGAGGACGTTTACCACAACTATATTATTATCTATTAAATAGTAAATCGCCTGATAAACTTATCGAAGTTAAATCTCTCTATATCAATCCAAAAACACATAAGATTGATTATGATCAAGATAGTACCGCGTTTGATAAGGCTCTCAATAAAATTAAAAAAAATTTAACCCCTTTGATCGTAAGTAATAGTAAGACTGTAAAAATTCAGACCTTAAAAACTCATCAGAATCAAATATCATCTTGGTTTGATCCTTCAGGGAAGATCACGCAATATAAAACAGAATATGTTGTAAAATCGCCGTCTTTACAAAGTAAGACCCATGTTGCGGTTCATTACAGCAAAGCAATAAAAATTTCCCAAAATTATAGTGTGCCTAAACACAATAAGAAGTTGGTTGTCGTTAAATATTTGGGGGTTCCAGAAGAAACTGGTTACGATATTGAAGACCCCGTTTTACTACTGCCTGTGAAAAAATAAGTTTTATATAAAATACATATATGTCCAAATTGAGTAGTTTGTCACGAACTGGTTATGTTCTAACGCTAAGTGATGGTTATTACGTTTTCTAATTAATGATTTAATTCATCTTTACGAATTTCAGCTAGCCCATTAATCATTAAATTCAAACCAAAAGAAAATTCAACCTCTAGAGGAACGGGCAGATCCTTAATAACAGATAATGTCGCAGGAAAATTAGTCCATTCAACATTTTCAAAGGCACCTGCTTGCTGAAAACTCTTATGATCTGGAAGTTGTATAGCAAATCCCAGAACAAAACGAGCAAGTGTAGCGTAGGCTTTCGCTGCTAGGGGCGCTGAAAAACCATTGCTAAGAAATAAATCAAAAATCCGTTCTCTTTGTCTCATAGCACTAGAACCATTTGGAAATGATTCAAGCAAAAGGCGTGCGGCACCTCGGTGATTACCTAGAACTGTAAACATATGCGTTGTTAATAAACGACATGCTTCCTTCCACTCTAGGCCTGTTATATCAGGCATTGTGGTTTCCATTTGCAAGAATAACTGGTCAACTACTTGTGCTACTAAGTCTTCACGACTTTGGAACTTTCGATATAAAGTTGCAGTTCCAGAGTTTAATTTTTTTGCAAGATATCGCAAGGTTAATGCATCAGCGCCCTCCGTATCAACAATTTGCAAGGCTACCTCCAATATGAGGTCAAGTGGAACGGAAGGACGCCCCGGAGATGCTCTAGTTGCTGACATTATTACCTCTATCAAATATTACAATTATATTCATATTTATGACTTTAACACTGAATGTTTAGCAGCATTTAACAATGGTAAACAGTCAGATATTTACGGTGTAAATTTCTTTATATATGTTTTTAGGCTAGCTTGCGTATTCGGCGTTGTTATATGACCAATATAACCATCAGGTCGAATTAGTAGTATCGTATCAGCCGATACGTCATAAGCTTTACCGAATGTTTGCTTTTCGTCCTTCAGTACATAGTCCACACCATGCATTCCATCGGCATTTATGAGTACGCGCTTTATATCAGCTCCGTTAGAAGGCCAATCTAATTCTTTCACTAGTTGAGCAGTATGTTCACCAAAACCAATAAGTGTAAAATGTGGGCCTTGGAAAATATCAAATAAACGAACTTGTCCACCAGATACAATGGTCAGATCAGCATCGGGAGCACGATCTCCAGAATATACTTTTGAAGTAATAGTACTATTATTTATAACAAGTGGGCCATTACGATAGGTCAATGACAACTGTGATTCATCTTTACCACGTTTAATACTAGAAGGGTCAAGCTTAGCAATACCATCATATTTTTTGGTTGATAATGCGAGTACAGATGCTGCTATAGGCCTACGCTCTGCTTCATAGCTATCAAGTAAGCTATTATCGGCGCCTGCTAAAACCTGAGCAATTTTCCAGCCTAGATTGTATGAATCTTGAATACCTGTATTCAGCCCTTGTGCCCCAGCAGGGGTATGCACATGCGCTGCATCTCCTACAAGAAAGACTCGGCCATTTCGATATTTCTCTGCTATTCGAATATTAGGTCTAAAAATTGACTTCCATTGCACATTCTTTAATACGACTTTCAAATTATCTATCCGCTTTTGAATACGTGCATTGATAGCGTCTAATTCAAGCTCAGGTTGCTCTTCAGGAGCTAAACGGATCATCCATTGAAATAATTCACTATGGGGAAGTGGGCATGCAGCAATAAACTGTCCGCTTTTCCCAGGCCAAATATGCCATCGATCACGAGATAAACCACTTGTCACACCATCAACAATGATGATTCGATCTTCTTCAACCGTTGATCCAGTAAATTTAATGCCTAATTGGTGACGTACTTTGCTAGAACCACCATCTGCACCTACCAGATAACGTGCAGTAATTTCCTCTATTACTCCATCCGCACCCTCAACTTTAGCTGTTACATAATGATCAGTTTGGCTTAAAGAAATGAGTTGTTTACTAAACTCAACTACACCATTGAGCGACTTAAATCGCGTATGTAATGCAGTATCTGTACTGAATTGAGGAATCAATAACGTATTAGGAAAAGGTACATCCGATGAATGTGGTCGATTGGAAATCATTCGCCAAGGAATAGTGAATGGGCCAAAGTGAATACCAAGAAGGGGATATGCGCTACCTAATTGAAGTACCTCATTCACCAGACCAAGATCCTGAAAAACTTCTAATGTTCTCGGCTGAATGCCTTTTGCTCTTGATCCGTTAAAGCTAGTGGAAGCTTTATCTACAATACGGATGTTAAGTCCGCGGCGCTTTAAATCAATTGCAAGCGCCGTCCCAGAAGGACCAGCGCCAATAATGAGTACATCGATTATATTCTCGTTGGTTTTCTCAATCATGCTGGATTCCTACGGCTATAAACTTTTAAAAACTATTGGATGAACCTTGTAATATCAGGCGAGCGTCCAATAGGCACAAAATTCAAATACTTGGCATTGCTTTGGTTGTAGAAAGCTAAGTGCATCCTCAATGAATATAAACCTAGAGTCTTTATGCAATTTTGCTCGACTGCTCACGATTTATACTCAAAAATAATTATGGATACTATGTATCCATAATTATTAAATGTCAACTAAAGAGTCAAAAATGAAATTTATCGAGCGTAGGGTTGGGCATGTGGGGGCTTGGGCTGGATTAGCTCAATATGAAACTAGTTAAAATAAGTGATAATTAAATAAGTATTAATTTTTTAGATCGTTTGCATTATCTAAAAATCTCCCCAAAACAGCCTTTCTAAGCTATTTTTATACCCCCTTTATAAACCTCACTTAACAATAACCAACTCATTATTTAGCCTTACTTTTTTAATGATCTAATTTAAAACAAATGTCATTTTGTGTGCTTGACTGCAATAAATGTGAAGCTTATCCTTTGCCTGCTGGCCTACATTGCCAGTCAGTCGTCGCGGACCGTATACAACAGCATCAGAATTATTCCTTTCTGAGGGATAGTTTTGCATGTAAGCTCCTCGTCTCCTCCCGTTGCGGTAGGACG
>NZ_JRVL01000012.1:0-58163 GCF_054823985.1 Acinetobacter sp. GN11
TGCAATAGTACAAAGCACACAACATCATTGGGATGTTATGAATAACACCTGCCTGCAAACGCTTGGCAGGCAGGCTTTGAAAGGAAAAGAAAATGTCTGTCATTGAAGAAATTAACCAACAAGCTCAGTTTGAACAAAAGCAGCAACAACGTTCTTATCAAGTTCTGCAAAATGAAAAAAGTATGCCAGTCAAAATGTGGACTAAAGGCGTGCTTGTTGATGACAACTCAAAACAACAATTATTGCAAACTGCTCAAATGCCTTTTATTTATAAATGGATGGCTGTAATGCCAGATGTACACTTCGGTTTAGGAGCAACTATTGGTAGTGTGATTCCGACCAAAGGGGCAATTATTCCTGCTGCTGTGGGTGTAGATATTGGTTGCGGAATGATGGCAACCCGTACCAGCTTAACTGCTTCAGATTTACCAGATAACTTACATGCTCTACGTACTGAACTTGAACGATTAATTCCACATGGAATGACTAAGCGCGGACGTGATCGCGGATCATGGGAAACTCCACCAGAAATGGTAGATCAAGCTTGGGCTGATCTAGTTGCAGATTTTGAATACATTTGCGCAAAACATCCACGTTTGAAAAACACCAACAACCGCAAGCATTTGGGAACTTTAGGTACTGGAAACCACTTTGTCGAAATCTGTCTAGATGAGCATGAACATGTGTGGATTATGTTGCACTCAGGTTCTCGTGGTGTAGGAAATGCTATCGGTAATCATTTTATTGAACTTGCCCGTAAAGACATGCAGAAGCATTTTATTAATTTGCCAAATAAAGATTTAGCATATTTAGTCGAAGGCACTGAACATTTTGATGATTACTGGTTTGCCGTAGGTTGGGCTCAACGATTTGCGATGAAGAACCGAGAAATCATG
Organism: Acinetobacter sp. GN11; assembly: GCF_054823985.1. Lineage (NCBI taxonomy): Bacteria > Pseudomonadati > Pseudomonadota > Gammaproteobacteria > Moraxellales > Moraxellaceae > Acinetobacter > Acinetobacter sp. GN11. The sequence continues at coordinate 897 of NZ_JRVL01000012.1, forward strand.
ATGCAATCTGCAATTAAAGCCTTGGCTACGATTGTACCAAAGCCTTTTCAAGCACGTTTGGAAGCAGTGAACTGTCACCATAACTATGTGGAAAAGGAAGAACACTACGGTGAAGAAGTAATGGTCACTCGTAAAGGTGCAGTCCGTGCGCGTCTAGGTGAATATGGAATTATTCCAGGTTCAATGGGAGCAAAGTCGTTTATTGTCCGTGGGCTTGGAAATCAGGAATCTTTCTGTTCATGTTCGCATGGTGCAGGCCGTGTTATGAGCCGTACTGAAGCAAAACGACGTTTTACCGTGAAAGATCAGATTGCACAAACTGAAGGTGTAGAATGCCGTAAAGATGCTGCTGTTATTGATGAAATTCCATCGGCATATAAACCGATTGAAGATGTTATGAAAGCACAAAGTGATTTGGTTGAAGTGGTTTATACATTAAGACAAGTGGTGTGTGTTAAAGGGTAAGAAAAAAATGTTTCACAAAATACTTAAACCTGAATATTTAAAATATTATGAAGGAGTTACTACTTGTACGACTCATAAACTTGAAGATACTCCGCATTGCGCAACTTTTATAGAGTTTGCAAGAAATGACTTAAGCACCTCACAGAACTTACATGCTATTTATAATGCTGTATCAAATGCTAAACGTGCCCTTCATAGAAGAGTAGATATTTTATGTTCATTAGCAGGATATGAAACTTATATTGCTAAAAGAAATAATTTTCCTAGTAAGTTAGATTTCTTAGAGAAATGTGGATTCTTCACCCCTCAAATCATTAGGCGTTTAAATTACATCAGAAATAAACTAGAACATGATTATGAAGCACCCAACTATACTGAAGCAGAAAATTATGTAGATATAATTGAACTTTTTCTAGTTGCGACTAGTGTTTTTATCAAAAACTATCCGACCATTTATGAGTTTTTTATAGTTGAAAGTGAAAGTGTTGATAATACTGAACTTTATAAAACTCTTCCAAGATGGATTTCTATAGAGGTAGAACTTGAAAAGGGGAACTTGGATATGCGTTTTCCCGGCCAAGATGAACATTTAATTAAATCAATAAAAGATACAGATTACTTTGATTGGCTTAAACCTATTATGCATGGGTATTTCTGGTACTAAAGGAATAAAAATGAAACTCGCAGAAGCACTTTTACTTCGAAGCGATCAACAAAAAAAGCTTGCTTCGTTAAAACAACGAATTAATGCCAATGTATTGGTACAAGAGGGTGATGAACCTAGTGAAGAGCCAAATGAACTCATCAAACAAGTATTTGCTTTAACTCAGGAAAGCAATCAATTGATTTGTCGTATTCATTTGACCAATGCACAAGCAAAACTGGAAGATGGCAAAGTATTATTGTCCCTATTAAGCTTGCGCGATAGTTATGCTGAACAGCATAAGATTTTAATAGATGCGATTGCCAATACACATCGAGAACCTGATCGTTATAGCTCACGTGAAATTAAGTGGAAGAAAGTCATTCCTGTTTCTAGCTTACAAAAGCAGGCGGATGATATCAGTGCGAAACTCCGTGACTTAAACGTTAAAATTCAGGCTGCTAATTGGCAAATTGATCTAATCGATTAAACAATAGATTTTGTGAAATCATTTTCACAATCAAAGTTTGGACATATTGGGCGAGTACAAGATCCTGCGTTACTCCGATCTGAGGGATTGAAAATAATTCAGGCGGCTATGGCAGCATGTGAGTCGTGCATCGATATTCACTTATCAGACTCAGCACTATGCACCTAGTAAACCTTTGTCAAAAGCAAAGTCACACGTTACTTCGCATTACCATGTACTGACAGTATGTTCATTAAATTAGAAAATAAGGAAAACAGAAGTGAATAAAGCTTTGGCAAAGATGCCAACAACCATTCAAATTGATGGCTCACAAGGTGAAGGTGGTGGACAGATTTTAAGAACAGGCCTTGCCCTTTCAATGATTACAGGTCAACCTTTTGAATTAATTAATATACGTGCAGGACGTAAAAAACCAGGTTTAATGCGTCAACATTTGGTTTGTGTACAAGCATCTCAACAAATTAGCCAAGCTTATGTAGAGGGTGCTGAATTACATAGCCAACGGTTGTATTTCGTACCTCAACATGTTCAAAGTGGTAAATATCAATTTCAAATCGGTTCTGCTGGTAGTACAACACTAGTTTTACAAACGCTTCTACCTGTTTTGTTATTACAAAATGAAGCCACTGAACTCACCATTTCAGGAGGTACACACAACTCACTTGCACCAACAGCAGATTTTATTGAATACTGCTTTTTACCTGCTCTAGCGAAGATTGGAATTAACGTCGATTTTAAATTAAGTAAAGCTGGCTTCTTTCCAATTGGTGCAGGTGAAATTCAAGTTACCATTCAGCCATGGCAACATCGAAACAGCTTAATTTTATTAGATTGTGGCGCGTTGCAATCCACGGAGGCTTTTGCAGCCACTCTAAACCTTTCAGAGGAAGCACAAATTGCTCAACGTGAATTAACCACATTAAGTAAAAAGCTAAACTTAAGCTCTCAGCAGCAATTTCATTTAAATGGAATTAGCCAAGGCAATACAGTCTATGTGAAAGTTACCCATCAATATCACATTCAACTGTTTACAGCTTTAGGTGAGATGCGCAAAAGTGCAGAGCAAATAGCTGATCATTTAGCAAAAGATGTAAATCTATATTTATCTTCGCAGGCTGTTGTAGATGAGTATTTGGCAGATCAATTGCTTCTACCTTTAGCTTTAGGTCAAGGTGGTGAGTTCACCGCACAATGTATTAGCGAACACACTCGTACTCAAGCAGCCATGATTGAAAAATTTATTGATTGTGAAATCGAGTTTGTCGAGTTAAGTCCAGATCATTTTCATGTAAAGGTCAAAGTTTAAGAAGCTCTTTACAGAGCTTCTTATTTATAAAAAACTACTCCACAGATGCCAAAGCTGTCACCAACAACTTCCAGCATTTCTCTACAGTATCCACTTTAACTCGTTCACCCGGTGCATGAGCACCTTGAATATCCGGTCCAAATGAAACCATCTGTAAATCTGGATAGTGTTCAGCAATAATGCCGCACTCCAAGCCTGCATGAATTACTTTAAGATTTGGTTCAATGTTAAACGCCTTTTGATAGGCTTGTTGCAAGCACTTTAGAGCAGCTGAGTCAGGATTTGGTGTCCAACCCGAAACTAACGGTGTGAGTGCAGAAGCGATATTAAATTGGCTAAAATGTGCCTGAATTTTCCTAGCAAAGTCTTCTGCTTCTTGATTCACCATTGAGCGAACCATTAAAACAGCTTTTCCACCATCTCGATTTAGTTTTACAACCCCAATATTATTTGAAGTCTCAACTACATCTGGAAGAGCTTGACTCATACTTGCAACACCGTAAGGGCTTGTTGCCAAAGCTTGCAACCACTCGTTTTGCTGTTGCTGAGTAATCACTTGATTCGTTTCAACGCTAGTAGGTTGAATAGTTAATTGCAGGTTGTCATCAATACCCTGTAGCTGTTTTTTCCATGCTGTTTGATATTCAGCGAGTAATTTTTCTAGTTCAGGTAATTGGTTAGGCGAAATTGCAATAGTTGCGACAGCTTCTCGAGGTAAAGCATTACGAGCTGTACCACCTGTAAACTCAACAAGGTGTCCACCAAGCTTTGCTAAATACTCATTTAAAAAGCGGGCTAAAATAACATTGGCATTGCCACGTCCTAAATGAATATCTACACCAGAATGACCGCCTTTAAGACCAGCAACCTGAATATTAACAACCGTCAAATTTTCAGGAATTGGTTCATAAGTGAGTGGTTGTTCGACTTCAATATCAATACTGCCCGCGCATCCGAGATATAGCTCACCCCACTCTTCTGTATCAATATTAAATAACCATTTCCCTTTTAGTACACCTGCCTGTAAAAGCCGTGCACCACTCATCCCTGCTTCTTCATCAACTGTTAAAAGAACTTCAATAGGTCCATGAGCAATATCATTTGAATCTAATACTGCCAAAGCTAAGGCTACCCCAATGCCATTATCAGCGCCTAAAGTGGTATCTTTGGCAATCAACCAACCATCTTCAAGAATTGGACAAATTGGGTCTTTAAAGAAGTCATGTACTGTGCCAGTGTTGGCTTGTGTGACCATATCTAAATGGCCTTGAAGAATAACGCCAGATACATGTTTTTTACCCGCAGTCGCATTCTTACGGATAATCAAATTCCCAACTTCATCTACGTAAGTTTCTAGATTTCGACTTTGCGCCCAGTTTTGTAAAAACTCACGAAGCTGCTGTTCATGCTTTGATGGACGAGGAATAGTACAAAGTGTTTGAAAATGCTGCCAAACCACTTGAGGAGATAGCGCCGCAATATCAACTTGTGTCATGAAAACCACACTCTAATTATGTAAATATCGTAATAATTTCAATATACACAATGCGTTAAAGATAGGTAGAAATTTCAGGAAAGATTTTGTATTTTTATCTTTAATCTAAAGAGATGGTACGACTTTTCTAAAAAGTCGTACTTCATAACTAAGTCTTAACAGGCGTATTTTTTAGTTTTTCCACTCAAATGCTGAAAAGCTTTGATCGGCTTTCAAACTATTTTCAACTGCCTGTGCAAGCTGACGAATAATGCTTTGTGTTTCAATTTTCTCAAACCAATCTTGCTCTTCATCAGGATTGGCAGAGATTTCACACATCAAATGCCCTTCATGGTCTGTTTTCTGACAAGTAATCGACAAGGGTAAAAGATGATTATCAATACTCACTTCTACTTTTTCATGTTCATGCACAATGTGCTGTGCATCAAAGCCATAATGTCCCAATTGTTTAAATAATAAAGCCGCTACATATTCTTGAGTGATATGGCATTCATTTGGCGGATGATCGAGCACCCCATGTTCTGGGCAACTGGCAATAAATTGTAATTTTTTCATCCTTTGTCCTAACACTTTTATCATTATCTGCGCTTAGCATAAGCAATAAACAAACAGCAGCCAAGCCTTTAGCCCGCTGCTGCCGTTGCTATTGTGTTAGCAATTATAAAATGTGTTAGGTGAAAAGTTATTGGCTAACTTCGATCGTTAAGCCTGCACGATTCGCCAACTCAGTGAAAGTTGGGAAGCTTGTCGCCACAGTTTCAGTACCCTGAATCGTAATCGGACCAGAATTACGAAGGCCTGCCATACTAAAGCTCATAGCAATACGGTGGTCATGGTGTGATTCAACTTCACCACCTGTAAAGATTGGCGACCAGTCACCAGCCTTACCCTTACCTTCGATAATGATGCCATCATCAGTTGGCGTGCAGTCAATGCCCATAATTTTTAAGCCATCTGCCATGACCTGAATGCGATCAGACTCTTTCACACGAAGTTCTGCCGCACCAGTCAGTACTGTTTGGCCTTCGGCACAAGCTGCTGCAATAAATAAAGCTGGAAATTCATCAATTGCCAAAGGCACTTGGTCTTCTGGCATATGAATGCCTTTAAGTGTGCGCGAACCTTTAATATGAATATCAGCAATAGGTTCGCCACCGGCAATACGCTCATTTTCAACAGTCAGATCAGCACCCATCTGTTTTAAAATTTCAATTACGCCAGTACGTGTTGGATTAATACCTACAGCTTCCAGAACAACATCGGAACCCTCAGTAATTGCAGCACCCACCATAAAGAAAGCAGCTGATGAAATATCTGATGGAACCTGAATGTCAGTCCCCACTAATTTTCCACCACCAACGAGTGAAATCTTGTTGCCTTCGGTTTTAACATCATAACCAAATGCACGAAGCATGCGCTCTGTATGGTCACGTGTTGGCTCTGGTTCTGTAACAGAGATTTCACCTTCAGCCCATAAGCCTGCAAGTAAAATACCAGACTTCACTTGAGCAGATGCCATAGGTAAATCGTATTGAATGCCTTTTAATTGCTGAGCACCAGTAATGCTTACAGGTGGTGTACCTTTCTCACCTGTGGTCTGAATTTGCGCACCCATTAAACGTAATGGTTTAGCAATACGCTCCATTGGACGTTTAGAAAGTGATGCATCACCTGTCATGACAGAATCAAACTTTTGCGCTGATAACATGCCTGAAAGTAAACGCATGCTTGTACCAGAGTTACCCATATACAAGGCACTTGCTGGTGCTTTTAAACCATGCATGCCTACACCATGAATGGTCACTTCACCATTTTTAGGGCCTTCAATGCTTACACCCATATCACGGAAAGCTTGCAAGGTTGCTAAAGCATCTTCACCTTCAAGGAAGCCAGTGACATGGGTAGTGCCTTCGGCAATAGCACCAAACATAATGGAGCGATGTGACACAGATTTGTCACCCGGTACGGTAAATTTACCTTTAAAAGTTTTATTTCCCGGTAAGATACTGAATTGCTGTGTCACCTTATTTTTCTCCATTAAAGGTTTTTTGGCTAACATATGATTGAAATGCTGACGTGCTGCTTGAGCATGACCGAGCAATCCCATTAATGCATGAGAATCTTCGTTTTCAATCAATTTTCTAAGTACGGTAAGTTGCTTTTCGAAGCCATCTACAGCATTTAATATCGCTGTTTTATTGGCAAAGAAAATGTCATGCCACATTTGAGGATCACTGGCCGCAATCCTTGAAAAGTCACGGAAACCACCTGCTGCATAACGGAAAATATCAAGATTATCTTCACGATTTGCAAGTTGCTCGACCAGATTAAATGCCATCAAATGTGGTAGATGACTCGTATGGGCCAACACTTCATCATGCTTGGCAACATCCATACATATGACTTCAGCTTTTGCTGCCGACCACAGTTGAATTAGTTTATCAACCGCCCATTCTGCACTTGTTGGTAACGGCGTTAAAATCACTTTATGATTTGCAAATAAGTCAACTTTACCCGCGTGAACGCCTGTATGTTCACTACCCGCAATAGGATGCCCTGGCACAAAACCTTCTGGTAAATCTTCACCAAATACAGCTTTTGCTGCATCAACGACATTACCTTTTGTACTTCCCACATCGGTTAAAATTGTGGTTGCTGACAAATAAGGTTTAATTTGCTCAAGCACTTTTTGCGTAGCACGCACTGGCAAGGCTAAAACGACTAAATCTGCCCCTTTCACGGCTTCAACAGGATCAGAAAATCCTTCGTGTATTAAGCCAAGTGATTTTGCATCTTCTAAAGTTTTATGTGAGCGTGTAGATGCCACAATAGTTGTCGCCAACTTTTCTGCAACAATAACACGAGCTAAACTCGACCCGATGAGTCCTAAACCAATAAATGCAACTTTTTTAAATAGGGGTTGTGACATAACTTCAACTTTGCTTTTGCTCAAAGATATTTAAACCATTGAGCAATTTATTTTTAAGCATAATGACATGCTTATCTTAATGCATGTCATTATTCCAACATAAGTGATTACAGAACAGCGGCAGGATAAGAACCTAAAATACGAATCTCTTTCACCATTGGGCGAATATCATTAATCGCAGCAGCAACATTCTCTTGTTCGATATGACCTTCTAAATCGATAAAGAATACATATGCCCACTTTTCAGGTAATGCTGGACGAGTCTCAATACTTGTTAAGCTAATATTATGTTTTGCAAATGGCGCTAAAATTTCTAATAAAGCACCCGCACGGTCATGCGCTGAAATCAATAATGATGTTTTATCATTGCCACTTTGTGGAATTTTTTCACGACCAATCACTAAGAAACGTGTTGTATTTTCCGGATTATCTTCAATATTGCTATGTAAGATTTCAAGGTTATACATGCCTGCTGCAATATCAGATGCAATCGCTGCCGAATGCCATTCGTTGCGAATACGGCGCGCAGCTTCTGCATTTGAGTTTAAAGCAACACGCTCAACACCCGGATAATGTGCATCTAACCATTGGCGACATTGAGCCAAAGTTTGTTGATGCGCATAAATCTGCTTAATACTGTCTTTACGTGTATTTTCAGATACAAGGAATTGATGATGAATACGTAATTCAACTTCACCAATCACGTTTAAATTCGATGTTTTAAAGCAATCTAAGGTATGGTTTACAACACCTTCAGATGAGTTCTCAACTGGAACTACACCGTAATGTGCACTACCCGCTTCCACTTCACGGAAGACTTCATCAATTGTTGGAAGTGGGCGTACAACCGCATCTTTACCAAAATGCTTAAGCACAGCAGATTGAGTAAAAGTACCTTCTGGCCCTAAAAATGCAATACTTTGCGGTGCTTCTAAAGCAAGGCAAGCCGACATAATTTCACGGAACAAACGCGCCATGGTTACATCAGACAAAGGACCTTGGTTACGCTCCATAACTTTACGCAAGACCTGCGCTTCACGTTCAGGACGATAAAACAAAGGATTCTCTTCGGAAGCAAATTTAGCTTTCGCAACTGCTTCAGCAAGGCTTGCGCGTCGATTTAATAATTCTTGAATCTGTTGATCCACGCTATCAATATCTTCGCGAATTTGTTCTAAACTAAGAGAAGTCGTTTTGTTTTGATCATCGTTGATCATTAGAATGCAGCCTCAGCAAAATCATCTTTTAAACGAGAGTATAACAATAGTCTGCTTTGATTTGTTAGGCAATATGGCTGTATTGGCTTTTTTCATTAAACCATCTTGGTCGGATTCCTCAGATCGCTTTATTTGATAATGATTTTCATTTATCATTTGCATAATAAATTTTATTCTTGTTTATTATGCATAACTCATTTTTCTTTTTATCTTGCAGTTTTCTTCTGAGCTCTTTAATAACTTGTTCTGCTTTGGCTCAAACTCCTATACAAAATCCATCAAAAATAGTCTTACATAATGACCAAGCCCAATTTCAACTCAAATCTAAAAACACCGGCCATGATTATTTGATTCAAGTCTATAAACCACCCGTTGCCCCACCCCAACATGGTTATCCAGTACTTTATATATTAGATGGCAATGCAACCTTTCCAAGTGCAGTCAATATCGCTCAATCTATTGGGGCAGGTTCTACAAAATTAGGTCTAGACCCGCTCATGATCGTCGCGGTTGGTTACCCTCAGCAAAAAACTTTTGATGTACAAAAACGTGCTTATGATTACACACCAAAACCTTCTGCTGAATTTCAGGCACAAAGTAAATATAAATATGGTGGTGCTGACAAGTTCATCAATTTCTTAAATGATGAACTCAAACCAGAAATTGCAAAACAGTTTCCAGTTAATAGTCAACAACAGAGCCTATATGGGCATTCTTTTGGAGGCTTATTGGTTCTTTATCATTTTTTTCAAAAGCCAAATGCATTCCAACGTTACTTTGCTGCAAGCCCTTCTCTTTGGTTTGACCAAGGCATGTTATTTCAACAGTTAAATCATTGGCAAAGTCAAAAACAAAGCAACTCTCTGATGCTTTTGACCACAGTCGGTACACATGAGCAAGGCGGCCCTCGCACTCAACTTGATAATAAATTTAACGAAACAGATTTCTTTAAAGCTTTTGAAAGTAAACGTTCAGATCAATTTACTTATTGGCATTTTTATAATCCTGCTGAACAACACATTACAAATTTGTATGCGAGTCTACCTAAAGCCCTTATGTTTGCTTCGTGCAAAGACCTAGAAAGCTGTAAATCTTTATTTGATTGGCCATTACAGCAGCCAGCCAAGTAAAAACATAATTACATTTAAAGCTGATTATTTCGTTGTTCTTAAAGATAGACCTCTTAATGCATAGATTGGTTATACTGACTAAATATGTCATAACAACAGTAAAATAGAATGAATAAAATTATTGTTTTAGGCTTACTGGGTCTTACAAGTTTTAGTTTAACGGCTTGTGGCGGTTGCCCCTTAATCGCAGGATGCAATGGTACTGATAATTCTCCGTACTATATGATGACTGCCAACAATCAAGTTCGTGGCATTCCAATCCCAGCCCAAACCAAGCTGACCTATCAGTCGCAACATTTCAGGCAGAAATTTGAGCAATCACATGCTTTAAAAGAGAAAAATTTATCAGGCATTGCTTTACCAGAAGATACAGCAATCATTTGGGGTGGAATGCCAGTAAACATGTTTATACAGTTTTCTAATCCCGAAATGAAAGGATTTTCAGTCTATCCTGCACAAGGATTTAAAACAGAGTTATCAAATGATTTTTTACGTCTATGGAAAAGCTGTGAAAGTGATTTAGACATTACTTTAAAGGATCCAAATGACTGGTCATTTAATCCTAAAAATATGAAAATAAGAGGTTGTAGTATCAATATCCAAGAACGTAGTGCATACACCGAAGATTCATTTCATCAAGATGAAGCCGATGAGTTTTTAAGAAAGATGAATCATGCATTACAGCAATTACCGAAACAACAAAACTATCCTGTCATTCAACAGAAGACTAAATAGTTAAAAACAAAACAGCCTGTTCTAAGACAGGCTGTTTTTTTCTCTGCTTAATTAGGCTTTGCCAATTAATCCACGCGCTACGATTTCTTTCATAATTTCATTTGTACCACCGTAAATACGTTGGATACGGGCATCTACAAAGAAACGTGAAATTGGATATTCAGTCATATAGCCATAACCACCAAAAAGTTGGAGCAAGTTGTCTGCGACCTTCATTTGCATATCGCTACTGAAACTTTTCAATGCCGCAGCCGTTTCTACATCTAGTTTGCCTTCTTGATATAAGGCAACATTTCTTTCATAAAAAGCCGCTGTAGCAAGCTCATCAATTTTTGCTTGTGCTAAAACAAAACGAGTATTTTGGAACTGTGAAATGGGTTGACCAAATGCTTGGCGCTCTTTTACATAAGCGGTTGCCAAATCAATTGCACCACGAATTGCACCAATTGCAGTAGATGCAATTGCGGTACGTTCACGAGGTAACTCTTGCATTAAATAAGCAAAACCTTGCCCAGCTTGACCAAGTAACTGGTTTTTAGGTACTTTCACATTGTCAAAAAACAGCTCAGATGTGTCTTGAGAATGCAGGCCGATTTTGTCTAAATTTGTGCCTTTTTTAAAGCCTTCCAGATGTGTATCTGCTAATAATAATGACACACCTTTTGCACGTGCTTGAGGATCAGTTTTTACTGCAAGCACAACAAGATCAGCATGTTGTCCATTTGAAATAAATGTTTTTGAACCATTTAATAAATAGTGATCGTCTTGCAAAATGGCACTGGTACGCATTGATTGTAAATCTGAGCCTGCCCCAGGTTCAGTCATACCAATTGCACCAACAACTTCACCTGTTACCATTTTCGGTAACCAGTATTGTTTTTGCTCTTCTGTCCCGATATGTAAAATATACGGTGCAGCAATTTCAGAGTGACAAGAAATAGCTGTCGATAATGCACAAAAACCAGCACGTGCAGATTCTTCAACCAGCATTAATGAATAGTAAGTTGGAACCCCATAACCACCATATTCTTCTGGAATATCCACGCATAAATAGCCATTTTCACCCAGTTGATTCCAAACTGAACGAGGCATGATTCCTTCGCGTTCCCATTGGTCGTAGTGTGGCGCAATATGCTCACCCATAAAACGTTTAAAATTATCACGGAATAATTCTAAATCTGCATCGTATGCCAACATAATATTTTCCTTCAGCTTATTGTTTTATCTAATCTCATGCTGTGCATGCTAATCATTTTTTTCACAACTGTCATGGCTTAGCTGCTCATTAATACTGTACTTTTCAGTCAGCCAATAAAAAGGAAGCCTGAGCTTCCTTTTTATGAATATTTATTTTTAGTGAGATGCTTCAGCAGTTATACTTTTCTGCTCAAGCATTTTTCTATCCACTTCTTCTGGATTATTTAAGGCTTCATTTAATTTATCTTTATCCAAAGCCCCGACCCACTTAGCAACAACAATCGTTGCTAGAGAGTTACCAACAAGGTTAGTTAAAGCGCGTGCTTCTGACATGAAACGGTCAATACCTAAAATCAATGCCAAACCTGCAACTGGAATATGTCCTACAGCAGATAAAGTCGCTGCCATCACAATAAAGCCAGAGCCAGTTACACCCGCCGCACCCTTAGATGAGATTAAGAGTACTAATAACAAAGTGATTTGATGTTGAATATCAAGCTGAGTATTCGTTGCCTGAGCAATAAAGATTGCTGCCATAGTCAAATAAATTGACGTTCCATCTAGGTTAAATGAATAACCTGTTGGAATAACCAAACCAACTACAGACTTTTCACAACCTGCAATTTCGAGTTTACGTAACATACGAGGCAAAACAGATTCAGAAGAAGATGTACCAAGTACAATTAATAACTCTTCACGAATCAGGCGGATCATTTTGAGGATACTGAATCCACTAACACGGCTGATTGTACCCAAGATCAAGAAGATAAAGAGTAGACACGTAATATAGAAGCAGAGAATTAATTGCCCTAATTGTACGAGTGAACCAACGCCATATTTACCGATGGTGAATGCCATTGCACCAAATGCACCAATCGGAGCCAGTTTCATAACCATATTCACAATGTTAAAGAACACATGTGCAACTTGGTCAATAAATTTTAAAACTGGACGTCCTGCATCACCTAACTTATGTAAAGCAAAACCAAAGAGAATTGCAAAAAGAAGGACTTGTAAGATTTCACCATTTGCAAATGCGCCAACAACCGTATCTGGGATGATGTGCATTAAGAAATCAATGGTAGATTGTGACTCACCAGAACTGACGTATTTTTGAATGCCCGAGGTGTCTAGAGTTGTAGGGTCAATATTCATCCCTACACCCGGTTTAGCAATGTTAATTACAACAAGGCCAATCAGAAGTGCAATTGTTGAAACAACTTCAAAATATAACAACGCGACGCCGCCAGTTTTTCCGACTGACTTCATGCTTTCCATGCCAGCGATACCGCTCACCACTGTACAGAAAATAACGGGTGCGATGATCATCTTGATCAAACGAATAAAGGCATCACCTAATGGCTTGAGTTTCTCACCTAAACCTGGGATATGCTGTTCAACACCATTGACAATTTGCGTTGTGCTTGGGGAAAAATGTCCTACCAAAACACCCGCAATAATCGCAATAATCACTTGAAAATAAAGTGATTTATAAATCGGTTTTTTAGCCATAACTTTACTTCAATCTATATTTCCAAGTCCGTTGGAAATACCAAAATGAAACGTCTATTCTTTACGAATACACAGCCCTAACCTTTCACATGAACACCGCAAAAGGGAAACGGTTCTTTGTAAACAAAAAACCTTCCTACTACCTCAATGAAAACAAAAAAAGCTGTTTTCTAAAACAGGAGAATACCTGAAGTTTCTAACCACTTTGAGTAGTTAGAAATAACCTCTTACTTTTTCAATAAAAAGCTGAAGATATAGGAGAATCACAGAAAATTATGATATGAGTGCTCAAAAAAGCACGAGAAAGTGTACTCGAATTAAATAATGATTCGGTTAAATTTTTAGCTAATACGCGCAAAAAACACTCATGCAGCCCTAAGACTTTAGTATAAGAAACACTTTTGATATTTTTTCGACACTTTTTTATGTCATATTGATTAAACACTTGTGGACATTTCATTTTGAGCTGCCTGCATCCCATCATTTTTATTGTTTTTGAACTACGATGAATACTAAACGTAATATCTATAAAGATGCTGAACACCCATTCGCTCAATATGTCCGTATTTTAGGTAAGGGAAAAAGTGGTTCACGCTCTTTAAGCTATGAAGAAGCTTATCAAGCATTTAGCATGATTTTAAAAGGTGAAGTGCTTGATGTGCAGTTAGGCGCTTTTTTAATGCTACTTCGTGTTAAAGAAGAATCTATTGATGAACTCGCGGGATTTGTTCAAGCCACTAGAGATCAACTCAATTTTCAGCCCTTAGAAGTTGATTTAGACTGGTCATCTTATGCGGGTAAACGTAAACATTACCCATGGTTTTTGTTAGCTGCCCTTACGCTTGCTCATCATGGCTATAAGATTGTTATGCATGGTGCATCAGGTCACACGCTTAATCGCGTCTATACTGAGCAAGTTTTAGAATATTTAGATTATAAAATTTGCCATTCTGAACAAGAAGTGCGTACTCAGTTAGCAGAGCAAAATTTCGCTTATTTACCTTTAGACGTGATTTCACCTATTTTAAGTGAACTGATTTCTTTAAGAAATGTGATGGGATTACGCTCGCCTATTCATACTTTAGCCCGCTTAATCAATCCTTTTAATGCAAAAGCCACCTTACAAGCCATATTCCATCCAGCTTATAGAACTTCCCATCAACATAGTGCACTGCGCTTAGGCTATCAAAATAGTGCAGTCATTAAAGGTGAAGGCGGTGAATTTGAGCGAAATCCAGATGCAAAAACACTCATTTGCGGTATCAAAAATGGTGAACTCTATGAACATGAGTTACCAAAGCTCACACCTGAACGTAGTCCAACTGAAGAAGAATTAGATTTAGCAACTTTTAAAGCAGTATGGTTAGGTCAGCAGCACCATGAATACGGTGAAATGGCAGTAACAGAAACCATCGGAATCGCTTTATATACCATGGGAGTTGTTACTAGTTTTGAAGAGGCAATGCTGAAAGCAAAAGTGTTATGGAATAGTCGTTTCTAATATATGAATGACCAAGGTTATATCGGATAGCCTTGGTTTTAAGGTTCAATATAATAAAAATCTGGCCAAAATGGATATTCCTGACCTGAAGAATGAATATTTCTTAGTTTCAAGTGATCACCTATTTTAATTGTAATCTTATTAGAATCGTAGGAACCCGAAAGATAAGCATCTCGTTGTTGGCCAATCAGTGTCTTACAATATAATTGATGCTCTTTGATCTTTTGGGAGCTTCGTATTGTTTGCGACTCCAGCACCTGAATCCCAATCAATAACATGGGATAACCGTCGTTTTTTATACTTGTATATTTAGCTTGAGGTGAAGTGTATTTCCGACTCGCAACAACCTTCACGTTGAGTAAACATTCAATCGGCTGTTTGGCTAATGCAGCACCACTAAACAATATGAGAAATAATAGTACGTAAACAGGTTTTAAACGTTTCATAGGAGTCTTTATTATATTTTGATAAACATAAAAAAAGCCCAGTAATCACTGAGCTTCTTAAATTAAACAAAACGAATTGGTTTAAATTCTGGCTCATGTTTGTGGTGATCATCTTCACATACCTCACCCTCTTCTTTCGTACCGCGGTCAATATAACCACTACGCTGCTCTTCTGGTAAGTTCTTTAACTCCCAAGCAATTACAGCTTGCATACAAGTTTCACGCTGCTCTTTTGTTAAAACAACGCCATTTGGCCATTTACCAATTTCTACTGCTGTTTTTAAACGCTCTACAATCTCAGGGTTTAAAATAGATAGCATTTGTTCAATATTCATGATTCATCTCTTTGGAAAGATTCAAAATCTTGGTTCCAACCAAGTTTGGTACGGCAGGCCATATAAAAATCATAACCTGGTGGATGCAATAAACTTAGTTTAAATGGATGTTTGCGGATGTGTAAACTATCTCCAACATTGAGCGATATGCTATGTTGCCCATCTGCACTCACCATTGGTAACACCCGATTTTCGCGAATAACAATTTTAATTTCGCTTTGTCCACCGACGACGATAGGACGTGATGATAAGGTATGAGGGTGCATTGGAACTAATGCAATCGCATCCATGCTTGGATGTAAAATTGGGCCACCGCCTGACAAAGCATAGGCAGTTGATCCAGTGGGAGTCGAAACAATTAAACCATCACTATGTTGGCGATAAACGTATTGACCATCAATGTTAAGTTCAAAGTCAATCATGTGAACCGACTTACCCGAATGCAAAACGACATCATTTAAAGCAATTGCATCATAAATGACTTCGCCATTTGTTCTTACTTCCATTTCAAGTAAGAAACGACGATCAAGTTGAAAATGCCCTTGAAGCACTTGGTCAAGTTTAAAAATCGCTTCTGACGGTTTGATATCAGTTAGAAAACCTAATCGCCCACGGTTGATACCGATTACAGGGGTATTATAACGAACCAAAGCCCTTGCAGCATGGAGTAAAGAACCATCGCCTCCAACCACAATAACTAAATCAGCAACTTCACCTAATAAATGACGGCTTACTATCTGTGCATGATCATAAGGCACTAATTCGGCTGTTTCCTGATCAAAAATGGGGTTCAAACCTAAGTTCAATAAATGATCATGAATTAAACAGAGTGTTTCTACAACTGATGATTTATCTGGTCGACCGATTAACCCGACGTTTCTGAAGGACTTATGTGAAATTTGCACGAATGAGTAAGCTCCGCTGCGATACTCGCCTATAATAACATTAACCCGATTAATTTAAAAAAACATAACTACAAGATGCTGTAAAATTCAATCTAACTTTTCCAATTATTCACAGTTTTATCATTGCAAATTGATGACAAGCTATCGCATCATTACAGGCATTGTTAGGGTTTTATCTCATTTTTATGAAGTTTGAACGTGGTATCGGTTTCTTTGCACTAATCTTTTCCATTTTGATCATTGGTGCTTTTATTGCTCTTAGTATCTATCTGATTCGTTTAGATAATATTATTCGTGAAAAATTTGAAGGTCAGCGGTGGGATATTCCTGCCAAAGTGTTTGCACGCCCTTTGGAAATTTATAACAACGCGCCTATTTCTCAAGCAAATTTCACTCAAGAATTAAAGCTATTGGGTTACAAAACTTCAAGTAATTATGACAAGTCTGGAAGTTATGTTGCTCAAGGCAGCAACATGTATATCCACACACGTGGTTTTGACTACGGCGACAGTGTTGAACCTGAACAAGTATTAGAGTTAAGTTTTGCAAATGATCAAGTTGTTGAAGTTCGAAGTACCAAACCTTCTTCAACTGGCGTTGCTCGCTTAGAACCGTTACTCATTGGAGGAATTTATCCTCAACACAATGAAGACCGTGTACTGATTAAACTGAATAATGTCCCTAAACCACTTATTGAAGCTTTAATTTCTACAGAAGACCGCAATTTTTATCATCATCATGGTATTTCAATTCGTGGTACAGCTCGTGCATTAGTTAGTAATGTTACAGGTGGGAAGCGTCAAGGTGGCTCAACCCTGACTCAACAATTAGTTAAAAACTTCTACCTCACTCCTGAACGCACATTAAAACGTAAAGTTAATGAAGCATTAATGGCTTTACTCATCGAGCTGCATTACAGCAAAGATGAAATTTTAGAAGCCTATTTAAATGAAGTAAATCTGGGCCAAAATGGTAGCTATTCAATTAATGGCTATGGTTTGGCTTCACAATTTTATTTTGGTTTACCATTACGTGAGCTTAGCGTTGCACAACAAGCTTATTTAGTAGGTTTGGTTCAAGGCCCTTCTTTATATAATCCTTGGAAAAACCCTGAAGGTGCCAAAAAACGCCGCGACACTGTGTTAAATAACATGCGCGTGATGGGTTATTTAACTCAAGCCGAATATGAAGATGAAATTGCACGTCCTTTAAATGTGTTAAGTAAACCAAGTTTAGGCCCTGCAAAATTCCCAGACTTTTTAGATATTGTACGTCGTCAATTACGTACAGAGTATCAAGAAAGTGATTTAACCAATCAGGGATTACGTATTTTTACGACCTTAGACCCAATTACTCAAACTCAAGTTCAAAATGCTTTTAAAGCTTCAGTAGACCGTTTGGCTAACAGTAATCCAGCACGTTTGAAAAACTTACAAGGCGCTGTGCTGATTGCACACCCTGAAAATGGCGAGCTCGTTGCAGCGGTTGGTTCTACACAAGACTTTACTGGTTTTAACCGTGCTTTAGATGCGAAACGTCAAGTCGGTTCTTTATTGAAACCTGTAATTTATTTAAGTGCTATTGAATCTGGACGTTATAACTGGGCAAGCCAAATTGAAGATGCTCCAATCAGTGTTCCTGTAGACGGCGGTAAAAGTTGGACACCTAAAAACTATAGTGGTGGTGGACATGGCGTAGTAAGTCTGAGTGAAGCATTAGCAAACTCATACAACCTTTCTGCTGTACGTTTGGGTCAAGAGTTTGGTCTATCCACATTTACCAATAATTTAAGAAAGTTTGGTGTTGAATCAACGATTCCTGCTTACCCTTCTATTTTCCTTGGTGCAGTCAATATGTCGCCAATGGAAGTGCTCGGAATCTATGAGAACTTCGCTACAGGCGGTTTTAAATATCCAACTCGTGCAATTCGATCTGTCGTAGATGCCAATGGTCGTCTGCTTGACCGCTATGGCCTTAATGTTCAACAAACGATTGATCCAGCTGTTGGCTATATCATGAATTATGGTTTACAACAGGTCATGTCTTCGGGTACTGGTCGTTCAGCCTATAGCAGCTTATCTCCAGCTTTAAAATTGGCGGGTAAATCAGGTACCACTAACGATACACGTGACTCATGGTTTGCTGGTTATTCGGGTAATCATGTAGCTGTAGTATGGTTAGGTTTAGATGACAATAAAGTAACTGGTTTAACAGGTTCATCTGGCGCATTGCCGGTATGGACTAATGTGATGAAACAATTACGCCAAACTCCTGTGAATATACGTCAGCCAGACACTGTACAGTGGCAATGGATTGATCGTGCATCAGGTGATTTATCGGCACAGGCTTGTGATGGTGCTATGTATATTCCAATGCTAACGCACACGATTCCGCATCGTGCTACGCCATGTGGAGCTCCTTATTATCAAGTTGACCCAACATATACGCCACAAAGTGATAACACAACGCCAGCTTCTCAACCGGATAATACCGATAGCTATATTCGTGATAGTGAAAGTCAGATGCAGCAAGATCTGTCAAATAACTCACGTGTGATTTCAACTGGTAGTTATAACAACTAAGCGTTAACAGGAAAGTAGGATATGTTGAAGAAAGGTGTTTTTTATATTGGTGCTGTGCTTATGGTCGGCTGTACAACTTTGCCTGATCATTCTGACTCCAAAGGGAAAACACCTACTCCGCCAGTGAAGAAAAATACGGAAACTCCATCGGGTGTAAAAGTTACACCTTATGAGCATCCGGAAATTCAACGCAAAAATTTACAGGTGATTGTTCCGCAGCAAAAGAAACCCCAACGCTTTAATGATGATGGGAGCCAATTACCTGCATTTAGAGTCTTAATGCAAAAAACACAACAGGCTTACAAAAACCAGCAATGGTCAGAAGCTGAAAGCTATGCGCTTCAAGCACAGCGCTTAGCGCCCCAAGCGGCTGAGACTTATTTATTTCTTGCTCTTACTGCAAATCATAAACAGCAATATTCTAATGCTGAGTCTTTAGCACGACGTGGTTTGAGTTTTGCCCAAAGTCAGGCCATGAAAAAGCAACTTTGGTTGACCATTTTAAAAGCTGGACAACAACGTAATAATCAAAAAACTGTTCAAGAAGCGCAACAAGCATTAAAAGCTCTCTAGCTTTTAATGCTTGTTTATTTTTTATTAGAAATTACGAATACCCGCTACGCCATACGCACCATGTTGCTGTGCTGTGGCTAAATCATCAGGACTCATGCCTCCCAAAGCGAATACGGGAATCTGGCATTTCTCAATCAAGTCAGTTAAACGATCCCACTCTAATGCGCTAGCATCTGGATGGGTCTCTGTTACTTTGATAGGACTTAAAAAAACAGCATCACAGCCAATTTGCTGAGCATGCTGTAAAGAAACTGCATCGTGGCAAGCAGCAATAAAACGCACTCCCACTTCCAAGTCGCCTTTATGCAAACTCATTAATTGGGATTGCTTAAGATGTACTGTTTTTATATGACTTTTTAACTCAGGTTTTAGCTTGTGCCAAACATCGACATTCACGATTAATTTTGAAAGCTGATTGGTATCTAAAAAAGCTAATTTTTCTAGATCTGCCTGATCAAAACTATCTTTTTCACTACGCCAATACACTAAAGTGTCATCATTTTCGACTGGTGTCAGCATAGGACTAATTTTGATGAGATGAGGCCAATACAATCTTTTTATGATGTCTTTATTCGCTTTTGGAAAGTTTAAGTGAAGTAACTGTTCACGTGTGTACCATGCCCATGGTTGATGAATAAGATTTAATAGTTCATCAGGCACATAACTATGGAATAAATGTAAATTGACAATAATGTCATCGTACTCATGATGAATATAATCAAATTGGTGCCAATCTTTTAAACCAATACCCACTTCTTCATAGATTTCACGGCGACAGGCTTCTTCAGGTGTTTCACCCTGCTCAACCTTTCCTCCAGGAAACTCATGCTTTCCACCTTGATGTTGCTGCTCTTCGCGCCATCCAACTAATATTTTTCCGCGATGGATCAAGATTGCTATAGCGACATCGACGATTGGTTTGGGCATTTTTATACTCTCTAAAACTTTTCTCAAGTGTAAGCAAATTTTATCATTTTATAAATTTTTTAAAATCTCATTGACAGATCTATTCGATAATGATTATCATTTAAATCGTTCAAGAACATACCACGGAGCACAACAAATGAACGCACCTTTTAGCTTATTTACTCGTAACAATGAAACAGCTCATGCCTTACCAATGTTACATTCTAACAACCTCTTTGCATTAGGCCGTGAAATCCGCATTATGCATGCTGGCGAGGAATATCGTTTACGCCTCACTCGCAATAATCGTCTAATTTTAACTAAATAAAAAATACACTCGCGTTTCAATAATATTCGTGGGAAAACAAAAAATGGATAGCATGGGTAACCATGCTATTTTTTATAATGGAAGATTAACCTCTACCCTCAAACCGCCCTGTTCAGCATGCATAAAACGCAATTCACCATTATGCAATTCAATAACTTTTCGAGTAATTGAAATTCCCAACCCAGAACCTTGCTGCTGAGTGCCTAATACTCGAAAAAAACGCTGCCCTAAACGTTGCAATACCTCATCATCTACACCATTTCCTGTATCTTCTATAGCGACCTTAATTTGCTGTTCATCCTGACTCATCTCGACATGAATAGAACCTAAATTCGGGCTATAACGAATGGCATTATCAAATAAATTTCTAAAAGCAATAAACAGTAATTCTTCATTCGCAAAGGTTTTAGTTTCTGTCGATAAGGTATTTGTCTCTATCAACATTTGTTTAGCTTGCGCATCTAAAGTTACAGTTTCAATGACTCTAGCCAATAAGTAATTTAAATCGATAACTGTTTTAGGAAGTTGTGGCTGCTCTGCTTCATTGGGTTCTAGGCGAGCCAGAAGCAGCAAGTTTTCAAGTACTTTTGTACTCCTTGAAACGTCTTCTTGTGTGCGCTCAAAGTCCTGATGAAGTTCTGGAACATGTTGATATTTACGCTGTAAAACCTGAAGGCGCATTTGTATGGCAGATAATGGCGAACGTAGCTCATGGGAAGCATCTGCGGTAAAACGCTGCTCAGCGACTAATGCCCTTTGCAATCTTGAAAGTAATTGGTTTAGAGCATCAATCACAGGTTGAATTTCGGTAATGACATCTGGATCTTGAATTGGTTCTAAATTTGAAGCTGTTTTTTGGGCAATACGTCTAGAGAGTAAATTTAGCGCAGCCAATTGATGCTCTGTTCGCCAACTTACAATGACCCATTGCAGCAACCAGAATAACACCATAAGACCACTATAGCCTGCAAGTGCTTTGAGTACTTCTTCAATACGTGTACTCATAGGCTGGAAGACTTCAACTTCTAGTTGAGAGTCTTCTTGTTGTGCAGCCAGACTCCGCCATAATTGACCATCAAACCAAAAATATGAAAAACCTTCAGATAACTTTCCTTGTTCAAAAAGTTCATGTTGATAACTATGAGAATGAGTAAGTAATTGGCCTGAGCTTAATAATTCATATTGAATATCAAATTCATCACTGAGCTGATCAAACTGTTTCATAGAATGTTTAGAAAGATCAGAAACCAGCAAAGTATCTGAAATTTCATCCATGATTTCGTCTTGCACTGACATGTTGTGATAAACAGAAAATATGGTGAGTAAGCTTAAAGCCAGTAAGCCCACCACCACACTACTCCACATGGTGGTTTTAACCAGTTGCGACTGCAAAGATGAGCGATTTGATTTCATTTTAAATCCCCCATACGGTAGCCTAGCCCCCGTATGGTTTTAATGCAGCTACTCCCGATTTTTTTTCGAAGCTGATAAATAAATACCTCAATTGCATTACTTTCAATTTCCTCACCCCATGCATAGAGTGCTTCTTCTAATTGATCACGAGTAATAATATGTTCAGGATGAACCATCAGCTTACGCAATATTTGAAATTCTTTTGCCGTTAAATCAATAGACTTGCCAGCGTTTAATACAACTTTAGCTTGTGTGTCGAGTTTCAAATCACCCCACGTTAAAATCGATTGCTGACTCAAAGTTTGTTTACGTAATTGAGCACGAATGCGGGCAGATAACTCTTCTAAACTAAAAGGCTTAATCAAATAATCATTTGCGCCTAAATCTAGTCCTTCTACTCGATCATGAATGCTGTCACGGGCTGTAATAAAAATAACAGGAACATTTTTTTGTTTATAACGGATCGTTGTTAGAACTTTTTCACCCGCTAATTGCGGCAGTCCCCGATCAAGTAAAATACAGTCATAGTCATGCTGCTCGATTGCCGTAAGCGCATAATCCCCCCTTTCCACCCAATCGACCTGATAACCGTCTAACTCTAACCAAGATTGAATACTTTCCGCTTGAGAGCGATCATCTTCTGCAAGCAAAATTCTCATCTATTTTTTCCTGTTCTATCCTGAGTTGATCTTGCCAAGCCTTTATAAAAAAAGCAAAGCCGCATCATTTAAATGCGGCTGAAAGCAGTAGATCCAGAGATCAATTCATTAGAACTGAACTTGATCCACCTCAATTTCTACACGTTTTAAAGGCTTATAGTCGATGTCTACTTCACCAATTAAAGTCACATTTGTATTTGGTGAAATAGGACGACCTTGCCAAAGTTCATCATCTACATCAACCGTAATGCTACCTGTCTTGTCACGAAATTGGTATTTTTCATCGCCTAAAGACTTTACAACCTGACCATGTACTTTGACCGGTGTATTATCTTTAGCCGTTAATGCATGCTTAACAGTTGTTACAGTTACTGGAGCAATTGCTGCCTGATTCACAGGTGTATTCGCCATAGCGACACTAGCAGCTGTTAGACCTGTAGTCATTATCATTGCTTTAAGCATTTTCATAAGATTACCTTTTTAATCACATCTTGGAATAACATAAGTACATCATGCATAAATGAGGTGAATCTTAAGAAAAAGTTAATTTAATGGCACAACCCGTAATACCTCTTCTAATGTCGTAAGACCATCAATGACTTTACGAGCACCCGCAATTCTTAAGGGTTCTATACCTTCTTTTTTAGTTTGTGTTCTCAAATCATTTAAAGTCATATGGCTACTAATAAGATGCTTAAGCTCAAGACTGACCGGCATAAATTCATAAATACCCACTCGCCCTTTATAACCTGTATGACGACATTGTTCACACCCTACTGCCTGATAAACTTTTTCTGGCATGTCCATAATATAATCGAATGTGAGGTGTTGCCATTCATCCTCATTAATATGAGTTTGCTGTTTGCAGTGCGGACAAAGCTGTCGTACTAAACGCTGTGCGAGAACACCCAAAATTGTGGCTGCTGTCAAGAATGGTTGCACGCCTAAATCATGCAAGCGAGTCAAACTAGACGGCGCATCATTGGTATGTAAAGTTGATAATACCAAATGACCTGTTAATGCAGCCTGAATTGCCATATTCGCTGTATCTTGATCACGAATTTCCCCAATCATAATAATATCGGGGTCTTGACGCATGAGCGCACGAACACCATCTGCAAAGCCTAATTCAATTGCATTGTTGACTTGCATCTGGTTAAAACTAGGCTCTAACATTTCAATTGGATCTTCAATGGTACAGACATTGACCTGATCTGTTGCGAGCTGCTTTAACGAAGAATATAGCGTTGTCGTTTTACCTGAACCTGTAGGACCAGTGACTAAAATAATACCATGGCTATTTTTTGTTAACTGTTGCCACTGTTGTAATAAACTCTCTTCAAAACCCAGTTGATGAAAAGAACGTACCAACACATCTGGATCAAAAATCCGCATGACCAGTTTTTCACCAAAGGCTGTTGGCAAGGTTGATAAACGTAGCTCTGTTTCTTGCCCCTTTGGCGTCCGAGTTTTTAATCGACCATCTTGTGGTTTGCGCTTTTCGGCGACATTTAAACGTCCTAAAATCTTAATACGTGCAATCACGGCGGTCAGTGTATTTGAAGGCATGTTATAAATGGTGTGCAAAACACCATCTATACGGAACCTGACTTTACCGTTATCTTTACGCGGTTCCATATGAATGTCACTGGCACTTTGTTCAAACGCAAACTGTAAAATCCAGTCGACTAATTTCACAATATGCTGATCATTCGCATCTGGGTTTTGACTATCGCCAAGCTGCAAAAGAGCTTCAACGTTTTTAGTGTCACGGTCATGAGCTGCATCTTTTTGAGCTGAGTTTACCGCCCGACTGACCTGATAATACTCTCTCAAATAGCGTTGCAACTGTTCAGGATTAAGCAGTACCCGCTCAATTTTTTTAGGTGCTAGACTTCGCTCTAGATTGTTTAGCCAATCTGTTTGAAATGGCTGATCTGTTCCAATCACGATTCGGTCGGCATGAATTTCAACAGCTAAAATATGATTGCGAATGGCAAACTCTTGTGACATTACCTGCGTTAAAGCACTCACATCTGCCTTTAAAGGATCAATCACAAATAAAGGAAGTTGAACCCGATCTGCAAACCACAAACACAAGCGGTTTAAACTTAAATGAGCGTGTGTGTGCTGTTGATCCTTTAAATTAAAATGTGCAATCCACTGTAATGGATGCCACTTTAATTGGTCTTTTTGGCGGTGGCTTGACTGTACAAGTAATTTATCTCGTTCTGTAATACGGCCTTCTTGTAATAGTTGTTCTAGACACCAATACGTATCTATTTGTACATGTGCATTCATGCGTTATCCCCAATATATTTTTATAATATAGCAGAGATATTTTTGATTTAGCTCACCACAAAATTAGTAAACCCAACTTTTAAATATTCTTTAACTTCAAATAATTAAACCAATTCTCAACTTAATATTTTTTTGCGTCATAGTTCATATTTATAAAAATACTCTGTATATGGTTTTGTCTAAAAAAGATACTATGCTCACTATAATAAAAAGCATAAACTGAACGTGAATATATGATTTTTAAAATGATTCAAATCTACTTATAACAATAAACCAAAGAGGAAGTAATATGGAGCTTCCAATGACAATGTCATTACAAACAACTTCATTTGAACAATTCATTACCGTCATTGCTGCGGCGCTCGGTTGTGGCTTATTGATTGGTCTAGAGCGTGAACGAAGTAAGCTTAAACATGAATACAAAACTTTTGCGGGATTTCGTTCTTTTGCAATTAGTTCCCAACTCGGTGCAATCTGCTTTTTATTCGGCACTGAAATTGGAATTGTAGGTGCTCTTCTCATTGGGGCAATTAGTATTGTATCTCTCAAAAATCAGCCCAATGACCCCGGTGTGACCACCGAACTTGCTTTTATTATGACTTACTTTATTGGGGCACTTTGCATTTGGAATATCTCATTGGCTGCTGGACTCGCCGTGATCATGACGATTATTTTATTGGCTAAACAATCTATGCATGGCATTGCCAGTCAGTGGATTACTGAATCGGAATTGCGTGATGGTATTTTTCTACTTGCCTTACTGTTAATAGCGCTGCCTTTAGTACCCAATAAACCCTTTTGGGGTCCAGTTTTAAATCCGCATGTGATTTTAAAATTACTCACTTTGATCTTATTTGTACAAGCACTCGCCCATATTGCGAAACGGTTACTCTCATCTAAAAATGCGCTATTACTTTCGTCTTTGGCTTCAGGTTTTGTTTCCAGTACAGTGGCAATTGCCACTTTAGGTTTAGAAGTACGCTCTGGTCGAGCAAATGCAACAACAAACGCGGGGGCAGCCCTGATGTCTTGCGTTTCAACGCTTATTCAAACTTTAATTATTGTAATCGGTATTAGCTTTGCTTGGTTTAAGCTCATTATATTTCCTACACTTATTGCATTAGTTGTTTTAGCTGTCTGGGCCTTCATTTTATTACGAAAAGCAGAACCTAGCACTTCGACTCCAGAATTAGATTCAAGAATGTTTAGTCTTAAAGAAGCCATTATTATTGCTTCAACACTCGCTATCATTCAGTCGGGGGTTTATGGCTTGAATGTATATTTAGGGGATGCCGGCTTAATTGCTGGTACCCTACTCGCATCTTTATTTGAAATACATGCAGCTATTATTGCGGTAATTGTACAAGGCGAACCTGATAGTGCTCATATGTCTCCCCTATTAATTGCTTTTATGGGAGGCTTTGCCGTTCATGCGCTTGCCAAAAGTGTGAACTCTGCAATTTCGGGCGGGCGACGCTATGCCCTTGCTTTCGTGCCCGCCCAGCTCATTCATATGGCTATATTTATTAGTTTACTTTGGCTCAATATTCACTGGTTCTAAAAATATCTATACAACCGAAGAAGTCTTCATCACATCAATGACAGTAACTACAAATTGATCGACTTTAAAATGAATATCAAAGTTTGAAAATTTCATTTTATAGATTCGTTCGGCGTCTTCTTGATAGGCAGGCCGAGGGTCTAAAGCTAAGACTTGCTCAAGCTCATCAATGTACTGTGAATTCATTTCATTATTTTGCAGAAAATATTTTTGTGCTGTTAATGCAGCTTCGCTCCAAATGACTGACTTCCGTTCGGGTTCTGCATGTGCATAACCACTTTGTGCATCAACAATTGCATCAGAATATTGAATGTAGGGTTTGATATCTAAAATTGGGGTGCCATCCAATAAATCACTTCCTGTGACATAAATGCGAACAGACTTACCGGCTTTTTCCACTTTATTCAGCTTTACAACTGACAGCCCGATTGGAGATGGTCGATACATGCTACGTGTAGCAAATACGCCAATTTTTTCATTACCACCTAAACGTGGCGGACGAACCTGTGGACGGAATTTATCGGCACTACCCTGATTTTTATTTTCATGAAACTGCCAGACTAGCCAGAGATGACTAAACTGCTCAATGCCCTCAAATGCCAACAAGTCGTTATACGGTTCTATCATATCGATATAAGACTCAATATTTACCAAATTAGGCTGCCGTGGAATACCAAATTTTTCACGATAAGGCGAACACATGTGGCCGATTATGGGGAAGGTGACAGAGTTGTTCATCACTTTTTCTTATAAACACAATTAAATATATTCAGTTTATCGGGAATGAAATTAGATTAGAATAGCTATCTGTTTTCTTTTAATCGTGATCGAGACCTTTAATGGCTGCTTTTAACGTCGAACGCATTACTCATGTTCATCACTGGAATGACACCCTTTTCAGTTTTAAAACTACACGCGACACTAGCTTACGTTTTAAAAATGGTCAGTTCGTAATGATCGGACTTGAAGTGAATGGCAAACCGTTAATGCGTGCGTATTCGATTGCAAGTGCAAATTACGAAGAAGAGTTAGAATTCTTCTCAATTAAAGTACAAGAAGGTCCTTTAACTTCGATTTTGCAAAAAGTACAAGTTGGCGATGAAATTTTAATTTCTAAAAAACCGACAGGTACATTGGTTCATGATGACCTTTTACCGGGTAAAAACTTGTACCTTTTATCTTCTGGTACTGGCCTTGCACCATTCTTATCAATTATTCGTGACCCAGAAACTTACGAACGTTTTGAAAAAGTAATTGTTGTTCATGGTACACGCTATATTTCTGAATTAGCTTATCAAGACCTTATCTTGAATGAACTTCCAAACCATGAATTCTTTGAAGAGTTAGGTATTAAAGACAAACTTGTTTACTACCCTACTGTAACTCGTGAACCTTTCCACACTCAAGGCCGTGTAACAACTGCAATTGAAACTGGCGCTTTATTCGAAAAAGTTGGTTTACCACGCTTTAACCGTGAAACTGACCGCGCAATGCTTTGCGGTAGCCCTGCTTTCTTGAAAGATGTTGCTGCATTACTTGACCAACATGGTTTAGTTGAATCACCTCGTATGGGTGTAATGGGCGACTACGTGATTGAGCGTGCTTTCGTAGAAAAATAAGATTTTTCTAATTAAAAAACCGAGGCACAGTCCTCGGTTTTTTTATATCTGTTTTATAAGTTAATTTTGCCATCGATACAGGTAACAGCAGTTCCACCCACTAAAATTTTATCCTGATGCAATTCAAGTTGAAGCTGTCCGTCACGACCTAAAGCCTGTCCCTGTGAAGAAAGAACGACGTCATTTTGTGCTGGCAAAATACCATGGTAACGAATGAAAGACGCCACACTACCATTACCACTGCCACAAACTGGATCTTCATTTATTCCAATTGAAGGAGCAAATGAGCGGACTTCTATATGTTTTTGCTCATCATTATTTTCATAAAAACCATAAACCGTCGCTCCACCAACTTTCATTTCTAAATCATGCTCTTTTAGAGCAGCAAAGTCTGGTTGGCTATCTAAAACAGCTTGCGCGTTTACAGCTTGCAAGACAACCCAACGCGCCCCTACATCAACCAATGTGGCATTCCATTGAGTATCAATCTGACATTTTAAAATCTTTGCCAACTTCTCAGTGTGCATTGCGTCAAGTGGAGTAATTTTAGGCTTAGGTAGTTCAAATGATATATGCCCTGAGCTACTCACAGTAAGAGCAACTAAACCCGCAGCACATTGCTGTACCAGCTTACCTTCTTTGGCTGTCACGAGGCCCGCTTCAAGCAAAGCATAGGCTGTACCAATTGTAGGGTGTCCTGCAAATGGCAATTCACTTTGCGGAGTAAAAATTCGAACCTGATAGTCAGCTTGTGAATCGGTCGCAGGGAGCACAAATGTCGTTTCAGAAAGATTAGTCCAATTGGCAATTTCCTGCATCTGTTCAGATGTTAAGGTACTGGCATCCATAATGACTGCAACAGGATTACCTTTAAATGCTTGTGAAGTAAAAACATCAACTTGTTTAAATGCAACAACGGACATAGACCACTCCTACTGATTTTGTAATTAAAAATTATGGTTTTAAATCCTTACCATAGGTCTGATATTACTGATTTATTTTTAATGGTCACAGTATCAGTTTTTATTAAAAATAATAGACACAGTTTTTAAGTTTAGATTTGTGTTAAATGAATAAATCAAAAGCCATCACAATATTTGAGTTAAATAAAAGATCACGATAAAGTGTATCCATTACTTTGGCTTTTTAATGAATTGACATGTACAAATATAAAAAAGTGAGTGATGACCTAACCCTTCAAATTCAGAATGGCAGACAGGCTATTGGTTCACGCTTACCATCAATCCGAGACTGCGCAAATCATTATCAAGTCAGCATTAATACTGTCAAAGAAGCTTATCGTCAGCTTGAAGACCAAGGTTTAATTTCTGTTCGCCCTCAGTCTGGCTACTATGTTTGTCATGCACCTTCAAACCTGCTAGAACCCCAAGAGCGTTATGTGAGTGAAGAAAAAGTGCCTCTTTCAGGCATTAGTTGCTTCCTCGCTCAAATCGTTAAAAAGCAGATGGATCCAGCCTATGTCAATTTGGCTCTTGCTTGCCCTTCAGGTGAAACCTTCTATCCGATTGAGCGACTAAAACGCTTAACTGCTCAGGTTTTACGGACACAATCAGATATTTTTAAAAGCTATACTTTACCGCCCGGATCTACACGTTTACGTACACAAATTGCTAGGCGAGGCTTACAACTTGGCATGTTTCTTTCAGCAGATGATATTGTACTCACTCATGGCACAATGGAGGCTTTAAGTCTCGCGATTATGGCAACAACTCAAGCGGGTGACAGCATAGCCCTTGAGATCCCTACTTTTCATAACTTGTATCCTCTTCTTCATAATTTAGGCCGAAAAATTATAGAAGTTCCAACTTCGCCACATACAGGCATGTGTCTAGATACACTTGAAAGACTCTTAAAATCACAAAGTGTACAAGCCATATTAACCATTCCAACAGGACACAATCCCCTCGGTTTCAGCATGCCCGAAAGCAACCGCCGTTGTTTAGCAGAGCTAGCCAATCAATTTCAAGTTCCTGTCATTGAAGATGCGATATATGCCGAATTGCAACTGGCCGAACCTCTCTTACCCAACATTAAGGCATTTGATCAAAATGGATGGGTTCTCGTATGTAGTAGCTACACTAAGACTGTAGCACCGGACTATCGAATCGGTTGGTTAGAAGCTGGGCGCTTTCGTAACATTGTGCAGCAGCTTAAATTTACGACAACGGTGGCCGAGCCTGCTTTGCTCACCGAAACATTAGGGCTTTTCTTAGAAAATGGTGGGTATGACCTGCATTTACGTCAGCTCAAAAAACGCTATCAACAACAAATTGATACCATCAAATCTTATATTTGTCGTTATTTTCCACTCGGTACTCGAGTCAGTCGTCCGCAAGCAGGATTTATTTTATGGTTAGAGCTACCCGAATCGATAAATACCTTAGAACTTTTTCACCAAGCAATGGACGAAAAAATCTTATGCATGCCGGGAATTTTGTGT
The DNA here is from genome assembly GCF_054823985.1 of Acinetobacter sp. GN11. NCBI lineage: Bacteria > Pseudomonadati > Pseudomonadota > Gammaproteobacteria > Moraxellales > Moraxellaceae > Acinetobacter > Acinetobacter sp. GN11. Next base: position 31,606 of record NZ_JRVL01000012.1, read on the forward strand.
TCGGCTGATAAACGTTTTAGTCACTGTTTACGTATAGCAGCGTGTTTCGAATTAAATCCTAAAATGTTAAATGCTTTGATGCATTTAGGAGAACTAGCAAGAAATATACTACCTGCGCAAAAAGATATAGGCCAAATCCCTACTAATTCAGTAGGTTGAATCAAAAATACAGAGTTAATAAAATAAAACCATATATTTTTTATGCCTTTTATTTTATGAAAACTGAACTCCTCTCTCCCGCAGGTTCACTTAAAAACATGCGCTATGCATTTGCCTATGGTGCAGATGCGGTATATGCAGGCCAACCACGTTACAGTTTACGTGTGCGCAATAATGCTTTTGATCATGACAATTTAAAAATTGGGATTGATGAAGCGCATGCTTTGGGTAAAAAGTTTTATGTTGTGGTGAATATCCAGCCACATAACAGCAAATTAAAAAACTTTATTCGTGATCTTGAACCTATTGTAGCGATGCAACCAGATGCTCTTATTATGTCTGACCCGGGCTTAATCATGATGGTGCGTGAGCATTTCCCAGAAGTACAAATTCATTTATCTGTTCAAGCCAACGCCATTAACTGGGCCACTGTTAAATTTTGGAAAGATTACGGTTTAAGCCGTGTGATTTTATCGCGTGAGTTATCTTTAGAAGAAATAGAAGAAATCCAGCAACATGTGCCAGATATTGAACTCGAAGTTTTTGTACATGGCGCACTATGCATGGCCTACTCAGGCCGTTGCCTACTTTCTGGTTATATGAACAAACGTGATGCCAACCAAGGTGCTTGTACTAATGCTTGCCGTTGGGATTATAAACTTCATGAAACTCAAGAAGATGCAAGCGGAGATGTAATTCCCGTCACTCAGCTCAACACCTCAGAAAAGTCTTGCTGCTCATCAGCACAATCAGAAAAAACTTCAGCTCAAACTTTGCTTGTACAACGTAATGATGAAGAAATGTTTGCTGCCGAAGAAGATGAGCACGGTACCTATTTTATGAACTCGAAAGATTTACGTGCTGTACAACATGTAGATCGTTTAACAAAAATGGGAATCGCCTCATTAAAAATTGAAGGTCGAACTAAATCCTATTTTTATTGCGCCCGTACTGCCCAAATTTATCGAAAAGCCATTGATGATGCGTTAGCAGGTAAACCCTTTGACTCAAGCTTAATGGCTCAGCTCGAAGGGTTGGCGAACCGTGGTTACACCGAAGGTTTTTTAAGACGTCATGTGCATAGCGAATATCAAAACTATGCCGATGGTTCATCACATTTTGACTATCAACAATTTTGCGGCGAAGTATTAGAACGCCACAGCGATTATATTCGCATTGAGGTTAAAAACCGTTTTGTAGTGGGCGACTCACTTGAACTCATGACACCTCAAGGCAATATCACGTTTACCTTAACCGAAATGCGCGATTTAAAAGGTAATTCAATTATGGATGCTAAAGGTTCAGGGCATTTCGTTGAAATTCCACTCTCACCAAATATTGATGTTAGTTATGCTCTACTCATACGTAACTTACCGCATACGAAAGAAAATATTACTGCCTCTACATTGGCTTATTCAGCGAGTTGAAAATGGCACTATTGATTACAAATGAGTGTATCAATTGTGATATGTGCTTAGCTGAATGCCCGAACATCGCTATTTTTGAAGGGAGCAAAGTTTATGAAATTGATCCACTTCGTTGTACCGAGTGTGTAGGTTTTTACGATGCGCCAACATGTAAGGCTGTTTGCCCTATCGATTGTATTAAACAAGACCCTGCACATATTGAAAATAAAGAGCAACTGCTAGAGAAATTTAAGGGGTTAAATTTACTCGGCTAATCTATCTTTAAAAAAGTCTATCGAGGATCAAGCTAAAGTCGCTGGTCCTCTTAAATAACCATGCAAACCCAATATTAAATAAATGAATAAATAGCTGAGATTGCTTTGCTAGTGATAAAATCAAATGATCAGTTCAGTTTGATTTACTGGTCATTTTGTACCAAAAAAATTAAACAATCGTTAAAACTGGTCAAACCATTTCAACATTTCATATAGATTGATTAAAACTCTCTCTGGCGCAGCTTCCCATGTCTTATCTTTATTTAGCAATTGCCATTGTTTGTGAAGTCATTGCAACTTCAGCTTTAAAAGCATCTCAAGGTTTTACTGTTCCCATTCCATCCATCATTACTGTTGTGGGCTATGCAATTGCTTTTTATTTATTGTCCCTGACATTAAAAACGATTCCGATCGGAATTGCATACGCCATTTGGTCGGGTGCAGGTATTATTTTGATTTCGGCAATTGGCTGGATATTTTACAAACAGCATTTAGACTTGGCGGCCTGTATTGGTCTTACTTTGATGATTGCAGGCATTATCATTATTAATGTGTTTTCTAAAAACACCCATCTATAAAATATAATTAAAAAAGCAACCGAGTAAGATGCGAATCTTTTTTTTAAAAAATTTCACCTTACTCGGTATGAACAGCTTATTTCAAACTGCCCGTCAAAAATTGCTTTAAACGTTCACTTTTCGGATTATTGAGTACTTCATCGGGATGGCCCTGTTCCTCAATTTTCCCTTGATGCAAGAAAATTACTTGATTAGATACATGACGTGCAAAGCCCATTTCATGGGTCACCACAATCATGGTACGGCCTTCTTCAGCCAAACTCTGCATGACCTTTAGTACTTCACCTACCAACTCCGGATCAAGCGCACTAGTTGGTTCATCAAACAACATGACTTCAGGTTCCATCGCCAAAGCACGAGCAATCGCTACACGTTGCTGCTGACCACCAGATAAAAAAGCTGGATATTTATTCTCAACACTTTCAGGCAATCCAACTTTACGTAGATATTTGCGTGCACACTCTTCTGCTTCAGCACGTTTCACTCCAAGCACATGAATTGGCCCTTCAATGACATTTTCCAGTACTGTCATGTGAGACCATAAATTAAAGTGCTGAAACACCATCATAAGTTGGGTACGCATTTTTTGTAGTTGCTTTGGGTCAACCACTTTTAAATTGCCTTTTTTATCAAAGACTGTGCGTAGTTTTTCGCCATTGAGCTTAATGGTGCCATTGCTCGGTTGTTCTAAAAAATTGATACAACGCAGCAAGGTGCTTTTACCTGAACCGGATGAACCAATAATACTAATTACATCGCCAGCATTTGCATCAAGTGATATCCCTTTCAGTACTTCATGATCACCAAATGTTTTGTGTAAATCACGAATCACTAGTTTTGCAACGTGTTCCATTTATGTCTCCTAATGATTCGATGGCTTTAAAAATGCCAACCAACGTTTTTCCAACTTACGAAATATCCAAATCAAAATAAATGCCAACACTGCATACAACACCGCGGCAATTCCAAAAGCATTGAAGGTGTCATAAGTTGCCGCATTTACATCACGCGCAATTTTCAAAATATCTGGAACAGTTGCTGTAAATGCAATGGTTGTCGCGTGCAACATCAAAATGACTTCGTTACCGTAAAATGGCAAAGCACGGCGTAACATCGAAGGAATGATAATACGTGTGTAGAGTTTCCATTTGGACATACCGAAAGCTTGGGCGGCTTCAATCTCACCATGTGGAATAGAACGAATCGCTCCAGCGAAGATTTCAGTCGTATATGCACCAGTATTGAGCGCGAATGCCAAAATGGTGCAATTTATGCCCTCTCGAAAAAATGCATCGAGCGTCTGATGTTCATGGATGTAATCAAAGCTATAAATGCCTGAATAAATAATCAGCAATTGGATATACAGTGGTGTGCCACGAAAAACGTAGGTAAACAACCAAACTGGACCACGCAACCAAAGATTTTCTGATACACGTGCAAGTGATAAAGGCACAGCAAGCACAAACCCAATACCAATAGAAAGCACCAATAACCAAGCAGTCATCGCGACACCGGTCATTTGTAAGCCATCAGTCCAAAGGTATGCCTGCCAATATTGTTGAAGGATTTCAATCATAATTGTCCCTTCCTTACACCAGCAGAATAACGACGTTCAAGCCACATTAAAATGAGGTTCGACACGGTGGTAATTGCTAAATAAATCGCGGCAGCCACGATGCTGAAAAAGAACAGTTGCATGGTACTTCTACCCGCATCTTGCGTAATTTTTACAATATCAGTCAGGCCAATAATTGAAACCAGTGCGGTTGCCTTAATCAAAACCTGCCAATTATTACCAATACCCGGCAATGCAAAACGCATCATTTGAGGGAATAATACACGTCGAAAAACCTGCCAAGGAGTCATCCCATAGGCCATTGCTGCTTCAATTTGACCCGTTGGAACCGATTGAAATGCACCACGAAAGGTCTCGGTAAAATATGCACCATAAATGAACGCTAAAGTAATCACACCAGCCACGAATGGGTTGATATCAATCTGGTCCATTTGCAGTGCTTCAGTAATTTGGTTCAACCCTAACTGCAAGCTATAAAATAACAGCAGCATAATTACCAAGTCAGGCACACTACGAATGAGCGTGGTATAGGCGGTCGCAATATAACGTAAAGCTTTAATATTAGAGAGTTTTGAACTCGCACCAATTAAGCCAATAATGACAGAAAGCAAAAGTGACAACAGCGCAAGCTGTATGGTCATCCATGTTCCGCTGAGAAGGAGTGGCCCGTAGCCAGATAAAAACATGACTCATCTTCTCCTTAAAACAATATCTAATATTGATGAGATGAGAATAGATTTTAAAATGTCGGCACTAAGCCGACATTTTTCACATCATTAGTAAATGTTAAAGGAGAAATATTTTTTCTCGAGTTTCTTGTATGTTCCATCCGCAATGATTGCTGCGAGAGCTTTATCAATATTCGCTTTCAAATCTGTATCTTCTTTGCGTAAACCAATCGCTGCGCCTACACCCAGTGTTTTTGCATCAACCACATTGCCACCGACAAAACCGAAGTTTTTGCCTTTTGGTTGTTTTAAGAAAGCACCATCAACCATGATTGCATCTTGTAAAGTTGCATCTAAACGACCTGACATCATGTCTTGATAAATCAAATCTTGGACTGGATAAGGTACAACGGTTACACCTTTTGTTGCCCAATAGGTTTTAGCATAAGTTTCTTGAATTGTGCCCTGTTGTACCCCTACACGCTTACCTTTCAATGATGCAGCTGTTGGTAATAACGGTGAGCCTTTTTTTGCAACCATACGCGTTGGCGTATTATAGATTTTACTAGTAAACAAAATTTGTTTCGCACGTTCATCAGTGACCGTCATTGATGAAAGAATGCCATCAAACTTTTTCGCTTTAAGTGCTGGAATCATCCCGTCAAAAGAGTTTTCAACCCAAACACATTTGGCTTTGAGTTTTGCACAAACGGCATTACCCAAATCAACATCAAAACCAGTTAACTTGCCATCTGGTGTTTTATATTCAAACGGCGCATAAGAAGATTCAGTACCAAAACGAATCACCTTCCAATCCTTTGCTTGTACATTCGTCGCAACAGCAGCCAAAACTAAAGTTGTTGAAACGAACATTTTTTTCATAAAGCTTGCCATCTTGAAGCTTCTCCTTAAAATCCAAATAAGGTGATAAAAATTTGAGTATTTCTAAATTACTCTTCTGTCGAAATAATTGCAATTTCTATACCATAAATTAAGGATTTATGAAGATGTCAAAACAGCAGATTGTATTACCTGATTAAATGTTGAGAAATCACTCAAACTGTAAAGCTAATTTTTGAGTGTATAGGCTTCTGCCATATTTTCATTTTCGACCAATGTTCGAATGGTATATTCATGATTATGTTCTTTGGCACTAGCAAATTCACATTTCTGATCCCAGAGCATTGAGCAACCACTCAACAATGGACACCCTGCAAATAATTCAGCCACCCAATCAACAAACACACGAACTTTAGGCGATAAATGACGGTTTTGTAGATATACGACTGATATAGGCATAGGTGCAGGTAACCATTCAGTCAGCACTTCCTTAAGTGTGCCATCTTCTAGATGTTTCCCCACCATGTAATATGGGCATTGAATTAAGCCAAAACCCTGTACAGCCAAATCAACATATGAATCACCATCGTTGACAGAAACACGCCCTTTCACACCAACGCTATGAATCTCACCATCAACCATAAAATCCCAGTCAATATTGCGTCCGGTACGACTATTAAAATAATGCACGACTTGATGTTCTTTTAAGTCATCAATAGTTTCCGGTTCGCCATGTTCCGCCAAGTAACGCGGTGCAGCAACCGTCACACATTGAATTGTGCCGATACGACGTGCCACTAAACTTGAATCTTTTAACTGACCAATACGAATGACACAATCCACCGCATCTTGAACTAAATCGACCGGACGATCACTCATTCCAATCACCAAATCAATATCGGGATACTTGGCATGAAAATCACAAAGCATTGGAATCAGAATGAGTCGTCCAATTGAAGCTTTAACATCAATGCGTAGTCGACCTCGTGGTCCACGTTCCGAGTCATGAAAATTTGATTCAACATCTTCGACATCGGCTAAAATTCGTGCAGTACGTTCATAATAAACCGCACCATCTGGTGTCAAACTGAGTTTCCGAGTGGTCCGATTCAATAAACGAACCTGTAAATGTTTCTCTAAACCCTGAATGGTTGTAGTCACTGAAGCGCGCGGTAGGCCTAAACTGTCAGCCGCTAAACTGAAACTATTTGTTTCAACAACTTTGTTAAATACTTTCATCGCATGAAATAGATCCACACGCACACTCCTATCAATTAATGCATTTTTTCATTCAAACACATCAATTGTTATAAAAATACGAATAGTGTTATCGAATTTAATATATTTATTCGTAATTGACAAACTTTTATGCTCCGTTCATCCCATAAACCCTGTTTCTCCCATACGGACCATAATTAAAAGTCTGAAAACAGGTATCCAGATGATTAGGAGCACCTCATGTCATTTTCACGCAAACAGTTCGCGCTGTCTGCCATCTTTGTCGCCATTTTGGCAACGGGTGGCAGTTTTATGTTTTTACATGAAAATGCCGATGCAAAAGCTGCACCGACAACAGCCCAACAAGCTGCTACTGTTGATATTTCCAATGTCATCAGCAAAACCATTACCGATTGGCAAGAATATTCCGGTCGCTTAGAAGCCATTGATCAAGTCGATATTCGGCCACAGGTTTCAGGTAAACTCATTTCAGTACACTTCAAAGATGGCAGTCTGGTTAGAAAAGGCGAGTTACTTTTTACTATTGATCCACGTCCTTTCGAAGCAGAACTGAATCGTGCCCAAGCTCAACTTGCTTCGGCTGAAGCACAAGTGACTTATACGGCATCGAATCTTTCCCGTATTCAACGCTTAATTCAAAGTAATGCTGTATCTCGTCAAGAGTTGGATCTGGCAGAAAATGATGCGCGCTCAGCCAGTGCCAATCTGCAAGCCGCTAGAGCAGCCGTTCAATCTGCACGCTTAAATCTGGAATATACCCGTATTACTGCACCGGTTAGCGGTCGAATTTCACGTGCCGAAGTAACCGTGGGTAATGTGGTTTCTGCTGGCAGCGGAGCACAAGTTTTAACAAGTTTAGTGTCTGTATCGCGTCTCTATGCATCTTTTGATGTTGATGAACAAACTTATCTCAAATACATCAGTAATCAGCGCAATTCAGCACAGGTTCCTGTCTATATGGGACTTGCCAATGAAACTGGTTTTTCTCGTGAGGGAACCATCAACTCAATCGACAATAACCTAGATACAACCTCAGGTACGATTCGTGTTCGAGCGACTTTCGACAATCCAAACGGAGTTTTATTACCGGGTTTATATGCTCGAATCCGTCTGGGTGGTGGTCAACCTCGTTCAGCAATTCTGATTAGTCCAACAGCGGTCGGCGTCGACCAAGATAAACGCTTTGTTGTTGTAGTCGATGCTAAAAATCAGACCGCTTACCGTGAAGTAAAACTTGGCACACAACAAGATGGCTTGCAAATCGTAAATAGCGGATTACAAGCGGGTGACCGTATTGTGGTGAATGGTTTACAGCGAATTCGTCCGGGTGACCCTGTTACCCCGCATCTTGTTCCGATGCCAAATGCGCAAATCACTGCAAGCAGCACTACTCCTCAACCTCAGCCAACAGAAAAAACATCAACTCCGGCAAAAGGTTAATCACATATGAATATTTCTAAATTCTTTATTGATCGGCCGATCTTTGCTGGTGTGTTATCAGTATTAATTTTGCTTGCCGGTTTACTTTCGGTATTTAAATTACCGATTTCAGAATACCCAGAAGTTGTTCCACCATCTGTGGTGGTACGTGCTCAATATCCAGGTGCAAACCCGAAAGTAATTGCTGAAACTGTCGCCTCTCCGCTTGAAGAATCGATCAACGGCGTTGAAGACATGCTGTATATGCAGTCTCAGGCAAACAGTGACGGTAACTTAACCATTACAGTGAACTTTAAGCTCGGTATTGACCCAGACAAAGCTCAACAATTGGTTCAAAACCGCGTGTCTCAGGCAATGCCTCGTTTACCTGAAGATGTACAGCGCTTGGGTGTCACCACCTTAAAAAGTTCACCTACTTTAACTATGGTTGTGCATCTGACCTCACCAGATAATCGCTACGACATGACTTACTTACGTAACTACGCGGTACTGAACGTAAAAGATCGTTTGGCACGTTTACAAGGTGTAGGTGAAGTTGGTTTATTCGGTTCTGGTGACTACGCTATGCGGGTGTGGTTAGACCCACAAAAAGTAGCGCAACGTAATCTCACAGCCACTGAAATTGTGAATGCAATCCGTGAACAAAATATTCAGGTTGCGGCAGGTACAATTGGTGCGTCACCAACCAATTCACCTGTACAACTTTCAGTGAATGCTCAAGGTCGTTTAACCACTGAGCAAGAATTTGCAGACATTATTTTAAAAACTGCACCCGATGGCGCGGTCACCCGATTGGGTGATGTTGCTCGTGTTGAACTTGCAGCCTCACAATATGGCTTGCGTTCATTGCTTGATAATAAACAAGCAGTTGCCATTCCAATTTTCCAAGCACCGGGTGCCAATGCTTTGCAAGTATCCGATCAAGTGCGTAGCACGATGAAGGAGCTTTCAAAAGATTTCCCATCTTCAATTAAATACGACATTGTTTACGACCCAACTCAATTCGTACGTTCTAGTATTAAAGCAGTCGTTCATACCTTACTTGAAGCAATTGCACTGGTTGTTGTGGTTGTTATTTTATTCTTACAAACATGGCGTGCTTCGATTATTCCATTGCTTGCTGTACCAGTTTCAATTATTGGTACATTCGCGCTCATGCTTGCTTTTGGTTACTCGATCAATGCGCTTTCACTGTTCGGGATGGTACTTGCCATCGGGATTGTGGTCGATGACGCGATTGTCGTCGTCGAAAATGTCGAGAGGAATATTGAAGCAGGTTTAAGCCCAAGAGACGCAACTTATCGCGCCATGCGAGAAGTGAGTGGTCCAATTATTGCGATTGCCTTAACCCTCGTTGCCGTGTTCGTACCGCTAGCCTTTATGACGGGCTTAACAGGGCAATTTTATAAACAATTTGCCATGACCATTGCAATTTCAACTGTCATTTCGGCATTTAACTCCCTTACGCTCTCTCCTGCTTTAGCAGCCATGTTACTGAAAGGACATGACGCTAAACCTGATGCATTAACACGCATTATGAACCGCATATTTGGACGTTTCTTTGCGCTGTTTAACCGCGTATTTACACGTGCGTCAGACAACTATGGTAAAGGCGTAAGTCGTGTCATATCTCATAAAGCATCGGCAATGGGTGTCTATGCAGCACTTCTCGGCTTAACCGTTGGTATTTCTTATATTGTTCCGGGTGGCTTTGTTCCCGCCCAAGACAAGCAATACTTGATTAGCTTTGCTCAATTACCAAATGGCGCTTCATTAGATCGTACCGAAGCAGTCATTCGTAAAATGAGCGATACAGCACTTAAGCAACCTGGTGTAGAAAGTGCAGTTGCCTTCCCTGGCCTCTCAATTAACGGTTTCACTAACAGCTCAAGCGCCGGTATTGTCTTTGTGACGTTAAAGCCATTCGATGAACGTAAGGCCAAAGACTTATCTGCTAATGCAATTGCAGGTGCTCTCAACCAGAAATATTCAGCCATTCAAGATGCCTATATTGCAGTTTTCCCACCACCACCCGTGATGGGCTTAGGGACAATGGGCGGCTTTAAACTCCAACTCGAAGACCGAGGTGCCTTAGGCTATTCAGCCTTGAACGATGCTGCACAAAACTTTATGAAAGCAGCTCAGTCAGCGCCTGAACTTGGCCCAATGTTCTCAAGTTATCAAATTAACGTACCTCAACTGAACGTAGATCTAGACCGTGTAAAAGCCAAGCAGCAAGGTGTTGCTGTGACAGATGTTTTCAACACCATGCAGATTTATTTAGGCTCTCAGTACGTTAACGACTTTAACCGCTTTGGACGTGTTTATCAGGTTCGAGCACAGGCCGATGCCCCTTTCCGTGCTAACCCTGAAGATATTTTGCAGCTTAAAACCCGTAACAGTGCGGGACAAATGGTGCCGTTATCTTCATTGGTGAATGTAACTCAAACTTATGGTCCTGAAATGGTAGTTCGTTATAACGGTTACACATCAGCCGATATTAACGGTGGGCCTGCACCGGGTTATTCATCTAGCCAAGCAGAAGCTGCGGTTGAACGTATTGCTGCTCAAACTCTACCACGTGGTATCAAGTTTGAATGGACAGATTTAACTTACCAAAAAATCTTGGCTGGTAATGCAGGACTCTGGGTATTCCCAATTAGTGTATTACTCGTGTTCTTAGTTTTAGCCGCTCAATATGAAAGTCTAACTTTGCCTTTGGCTGTAATTTTAATTGTACCGATGGGTATCTTGGCAGCTCTGACGGGTGTTTGGCTGACAGGTGGAGATAACAACATCTTTACCCAAATTGGTCTGATGGTCCTGGTCGGGCTGGCCTGTAAAAATGCCATCTTAATTGTCGAATTTGCAAGGGAACTCGAAATGCAAGGTGCAACTGCATTTAATGCAGCCGTTGAAGCAAGTCGTCTACGTTTACGTCCCATTTTAATGACTTCTATTGCATTCATTATGGGTGTCGTACCACTGGTTACCTCAACAGGTGCAGGTTCTGAAATGCGTCATGCCATGGGTATTGCGGTGTTCTTCGGCATGATCGGTGTAACGCTGTTTGGTTTGTTCCTGACCCCTGCCTTTTATGTTCTGATTCGTACACTAAACAGTAAACATAAATTGCATTCGGCAGCAGTTCATGAAGCGCCTTTATGTAACCCACATGATCATTAAGGAGGATATTTGATGGCTACAGCAAAACAAAGCTTATTATTGTCCTCACTCATGGGAAGCCTGCTCCTTGCAGGCTGCTCTTTGGCTCCTGAATATCAACCTGCAAAAGTGATAGTTCCAGTTAAATTTAAAGAGTCTGACCCTAAACTTGAGGATAATAACTGGAAAATTGCCCAACCTGCCGATCAGCAAGTTCGAGGTGAATGGTGGCTTGTTTTTAATGATGCTCAATTGAATGAGCTCGAACAACAAGCCATTTCTGGAAACCAGAGTCTTAAAGCGGCAGCGGCTAATATTCAGGCTTCACGTGCATTACGTTCCGCAGCACAAGCTGAACGTTTACCAAGTATTAGTGCTGGCTTTGGCCCAACTCGTCAAAAACCCTCTCCCGCGTCATTGGGTTTAGATGAAAATGCCCATACATCTGCACAAACCTTATGGCGTGCTCAAGCAAATGTTTCATATGAGCTCGATTTATTTGGTCGTATCGCCAGTAGTGTCAATGCAGCAACAGCTGATGTACAGCAACAAGAAGCTTTATATCAGTCGGCACTTTTAGCCTTACAAGCAGATGTTGCTCAAGGCTACTTTCTCATTCGTCAGCTTGATGCTGAACAAGCAATTTATAATCGCACAATTAAACTGCTTGGCGAGACACGAGACTTAGCTCAAACACGTTTTCGAAATGGTTTAGTCAGCGAGCTTGATGTTTTCCGTGCACAGACTGAACTTGCTACAGCCCAAACCAATGCACTCAACATTACCCGTAATCGAGCCAATGCAGAACATGCGCTTGCAGTATTATTAGGTAAAACCCCAGCTGACTTTAGCTTGGCAATTCAACCCTTAACTGAAAACAGTCTTCGTCTCCCAGCAGGTTTACCTTCAGCTTTACTTGAAAGACGACCTGACATTGCTGCTGCTGAACGTGCTATGGCAGCAGATAATGCGCGTATTGGAATTGCACGCGCTGCTTTCTTCCCGAAACTAGACCTGACAGGTGCACTCGGTTATGAATCATCAACTTTAGGTGATTTGGGTAAATGGTCGAGCCGTACATTTTTACTTGGTCCAGTCGCAGGCACTATTTTATCTTTACCCTTGTTTGATGGTGGGCAACGTAAAGCTGGAGTTGCTCAAGCACGAGCCGCCTATGAAGAAAGCGTTGCGAATTATCGCCAAACCGTACTAAATGCATTTCGTGAAGTTGAAAATGGTTTGTCCGATCAACGTATTCTCGATCAGCAAATTCAGGCTCAAAATCAAGCACTTTCGTCTTCTCGTCATGCAAATCAGCTTTCTCATCTACGTTATCGAGAAGGTGCTATTAGCTATCTTGATGTAATTGATTCTGACCGTACTATTTTGCAACAAGAGCAACTTTCTGCACAGCTTAATGGCAGCAGAATAATGGCTAGTGTAGATTTAATTCGAGCATTAGGTGGTGGATGGCATGAAACTGATGCATCGGTAAAAACTAAAAGTTAATTCTTACGTAATTAACTAGATATAAAAAAAGCGCCATACGGCGCTTTTTTTATATCTACAACTTATTGTGCGTATACAGGGAATTTTGCACAAACAGTTTCAACTTTCGCTTTTACGTCAGCAATAACTTTTTCGTCACCTTTGCTGTCAATCACGTCAGCGATCCAACCAGCAAGTTCACGAACTTCAGCTTCACCGAAACCACGAGTTGTTACTGCTGGAGTACCGATACGGATACCAGAAGTAACAAATGGAGAGCGTGGATCATTTGGAACTGAGTTTTTGTTAACAGTAATGTGAGCAGCGCCTAACCAAGCATCTGCTTCTTTACCAGTTACGTCTTGCTTGATTAAAGATAACAAGAACAAGTGGTTGTCAGTACCGCCAGAAACAACGTCATAACCACGAGCGATTAATACTTCAGCCATAGCTTGAGCATTTTTCACAACTTGTTGTTGGTAAACTTTGAAGTCATCAGACATTGCTTCTTTGAAGCAGATTGCTTTAGCAGCAATCGCATGCATCAATGGACCACCTTGGTTACCAGGGAATACAGCTGATTGAAGTTTCTTCTCGATTTCTTCATTCGCTTTCGCAAGGATTAAACCAGAACGTGGACCACGAAGTGTTTTGTGAGTCGTAGTTGTAGTTACGTCAGCAATTTGAACTGGGTTTGGATATACGCCAGCAGCAACAAGACCTGCAACGTGAGCCATATCAACAAAAAGGTAAGCGCCAACTTTGTCCGCGATGTCACGGAAACGCTGCCAATCTACAACACGGCTGTAAGCAGAGAAACCAGCAACGATCATACGTGGCTTGTGCTCTAATGCTAAACGTTCAACTTCTTCATAATCGATCTCGCCAGTTTCAGCATTTAGACCGTATTGAACTGCATTATAAGTTTTACCAGAGAAGCTTACTTTAGCACCGTGAGTCAAGTGACCACCGTGAGCCAAACTCATACCTAAAACAGTATCGCCTGGGTTAAGAAGAGCTAGATAAACAGCAGAGTTAGCTTGTGAGCCAGCGTGTGGTTGAACGTTTGCGTAATCTGCACCAAAAAGTTCTTTAGCACGATCAATCGCCATTTGCTCAATGATATCCACATATTCGCAACCGCCATAATAGCGTTTACCTGGATAACCTTCTGCATATTTATTCGTAAGTTTTGATCCTTGCGCTTCCATCACAGCAGGAGAGCAATAGTTTTCAGAAGCAATTAACTCGATATGTGCTTCTTGACGCTCACCTTCAGAAGCAATTGCTTGAGCTAATTCTGGATCAAATTCAGAAATGGAAATATTGGCAAACATTAGCGGGGGTCCTATAAAATTAGGGCTTTTAAGCCGTGCTAAGATTGCGACATATTGTAGCATGAACTTTATAATTAAACAGAATGAAGTTAGCTCAGTTTTAAATAAAAATGGCTCAAGTTTTATAAAAAATGAGCCATTGTTTATAAATCAATTAAAAAGCTAGTTTAAAGCTTATATTTTGAATTTTCCCATCGTTAACTTTAGCTTACAATAAGGTTAAAAATACTTTAAATATCAATAACTCTATTGTGCTGTTAGCAAAGTCTGAACATTTCCAACGATGTTGTCTACATTACTACTCATCGCCGTATTATGGTCCCAGTTACCAGTCACATAACTATTAATTTTAGTACCTACGACAGTGGCATTAGATATCAAAATATCTGTAGCTACTTTAGGAACTGTTGTATCTGCTAGCCCCTGATAAATGATGATTGGTGTAGATACTTTTGCCTGTAAAGGTTGAGAATCTTTATCTAAGAATGTTTTAACCAAGGGTACTGCCATAAAGTTAGGTTGTGTACGCTTAAAATCATCCAGTGTGCCGCCATGTGTTGCTGCGTAGGTTTGCATATTAACTACCAAAGCTTGGGCTAATGGTCCCGCACAAATCGCTTCTGCCTGTTGTGCTGTACTTTCTGTTTGTGAAGTAAATACCTGCGAATAATTAAAGCTTGGCTGTGTATTTCGAATACCCGCTGTAACTAAAGCTGTATATGTATCAAGCTGTGCATACATCGGAATCTTTTTATCTATAGTTGCATTAGCAACAGCTTGTTCACCTGCAACTAGAATAAAACCTAAATTAGAAGCTGGTGCTACGGCTACTGTACCTTTATAGTCTAGTTGTGCACGACTCGCATATTGTGCAGCACTCAACGCAGCATGTCCCCCTTGGGAATGTCCGACTGTAAGCCATTTTTTTGAAGTTAATAAGTTACGCTGTGATAAATAGTTACGCGTTGCAACCACAGCATCTGTAATTGAGAAAGCCTCACTTTTAACATTTAAAAATGGATGTATGCCTGAAGAACCTAAACCTTCATAGTCTGGTGCAACAACAACATAACCAGCTGTAAGTAACTTACTAATTAAATCTTTTGTACTATCTGTTAAAGCTACTTTACTTGGTGCACAGGCATCTGCAACACCTGTAGTGCCATGTGCCCAGACTACAATTGGCCAACCGCCTGTTGGTGGTGGAGTATTTGGTGTGAATACTAAACTGGTTGCCTGCACTTCTTGGCCACTTTGGCCTAACATTTTATAGGTCAGAATACTACTTTCTGCAGCAACTGATCCTAAGTTAGTACTTGTGTAAGCATCTACTTTAACCACTGGGTTTTGAATATTATTAGCAGGAGTACCAGATGGATTAGTACTTACTGGGCTGTCATCGCTACTTCCACCACCACAGGCCGTCAACAATAAACTTGTGCTAAAAACACTGGTCATGAACAGTTTCATTTTCATTGCTATATCCCTTAAATTCCATTTTTTGTTGTGCTTTAGTTTTTAGTAACATTTTAAATGTCTTACAAACAATTACGCCTAAACTTAATTTTTGGCAAGTCATATTTGATCAAAATTAGCACCGAAATCTTCTACGTTTCAACATAAATTGAATTTCTTATTGGCATCTAACCCTCTCTTCATGTTTTAAAGTGAATAGCCAACTGTTAACATTCATAGCTACTCGTGATTGTTTAAAGGGCCAGTTATGCAAACCATTATTTTAGATACAGAAACACATACACTAAATGGTTTGCCTATTGAAATTGCGTATGCTCCGATTGAAATTAATGAAGGCAAGCTCACCTTAGATAAAAGTAAATTGTTTGATCAGCTCTATCAAGTCGGTGCCCCTATTTCTTACGCGGCTATGGCAGTTCACCATATATTAGAGTCAGATTTAGAAAACCAGCCTCACTATAAAACCTTTAAATTACCAGAGAGCACGACTTATATTATTGGTCACAACATTGATTACGATATAGCCGCGATTGCTCGTTGCGGTGTAGATGTATCAAATATTAAACCAATTTGTACTTTAGCTTTATCGCGTAAAACTTGGCCTGAAGCAGAAGCGCATAATATTTCAGCGCTGATCTATATGATTTCTCAAGGCAGCAGTAAAGCTCGTGAATTGCTTAAAGGTGCACACCGTGCCGATGCAGATATTATTTTGACTGCTAATATTTTGATGCATATTGTCTATCATTTAAATATTCAAGATATTGAAGAGCTATACCGAGTTTCTGAAGAAGCACGTATCCCCACGACGGTTAACTTTGGTAAGCATAAAGGCACAGCAATTGCTGAACTTCCTAAAGACTATATTCAATGGTTATTACGCCAAGATGAGCTTGATATTTACCTTCGCAAAGCATTAGAAAGTGTACTTTAACGACTTAAATAGATGATATTCATCAATTCTTCATCATATTGTCATTTTTGAGTTTTATGGTTAATCCCATTTATATTTTATTAAAAACAGCACTGTTCAACTCAGAAGATTGAACAGTCTGATTTACTTTTTATATTGGGGAAACATAATGGCTGGTTTTTATAGAACCAATTTAGGAAGAGTTGCGCTTCAACAACGCAATATTGTTTTAAATGCAAAACAAAGACGTTTATTACTCTTAATAGACCATGAAGATTTTCAGAACTTAAATGGTGAATTTAAAAAACGTATTGCTTCTCCAGAGCTGATTCAACAGCTTATCGACTTAGAACTTATTGCCCCAATTGCCTCTACAGAAACGTCAACCGATGAAGAAATTATTTTAAAAACATCACCTATAAATAATAAAGCAGAAGAAAATCAAAAAGAGTCTATTAGTAACTCCATAACACACTCCCCGAATCTTGTTGGAGAAATCCAGCTTTCCGAGCAAAAAAATTTAGATCAGGCCTATGCTACATATTCTCAACCAGTAATATCTTCTGAGGCTCTTTCTTTCGAAGAAATACAACTATTAATGATGAAAACTCTTAGCAGCTATTGCGGACTAATGACTAAACCACTTGTTCAAAAAATAGAGAAAACGACCACAATACAAGAGCTTAAATTATGTCAAATGCAATGGATTACCAATTTGCAAGAATCACGAATTCCTCCTCAGGAAATTGCAAGTGCTTTACATACAATTAACTATTCAATTCAGCTTCTTCAAGAAAGTATATAAATATTAAACAACTTGCTGTTTAATTAAGCATTAAATTCACTTGGCATGTATTTCGTGCTTTACCTGCCAGTGTTTTTTTCCTATGATGTGCCCCACGCATGCGCTCGTAGCTCAGTTGGATAGAGTACAGGTTTCCGAAACCTGGGGTCGTGGGTTCGATCCCCGCCGGGCGCACCAGCTTTTATATAATAACTTCATAAATTTATCTCAATTTTATAAAATTCCGACTATTTTACTTGGTTTATTAATCATTATCGCTCAAAATATACCCCTCTTTCATAATGTGAGAATTTCATGACTGATGCTTTGGTTTTAAGAGATTTGTCCAAAACATATCGTAATGGTTTTCAGGCGTTAAAAGGTATTAACCTCACTGTGCCTGAAGGTGAATTTTATGCGTTGTTAGGCCCAAATGGTGCCGGCAAATCAACAACCATTGGTATTATCAGCTCCCTCACGAAAAAAACCTCAGGAACAGTTGAGATTTTTGGGCACAATCTCGACACTCATCCATCTCTGGCAAAACAGCAGCTTGGCGTCGTTCCTCAAGAATTTAACTTTGGACAGTTTGAAAAAACATTCGATATTTTAGTCACTCAAGCTGGCTATTATGGTATCCATAAAAAGATTGCAGAAAAACGTGCTGAACATTATTTAGAAAAGCTCGGTCTGTGGGAAAAACGCAATATACAAGCGCGTATGCTGTCTGGCGGTATGAAGCGTCGCCTAATGATTGCCCGTGCCATGATGCATGAACCTAAACTTCTCATTCTAGATGAACCTACTGCCGGTGTAGATATTGAATTACGCCGTTCTATGTGGGACTTTCTGACTGAAATGAACGAAAGCGGTACTTCTATTATTTTAACGACCCACTATTTAGAAGAAGCAGAAATGTTGTGTCGTCGCATTGCGATTATTGACCGCGGTGTAATTAAAGAAGATACCAGCATGAAGAGCTTCCTTAATCAGCTCAATGAAGAATCATTTATCTTCGATTTAGCTGAGCCGATTGGGCCGCTCCAGTTAAACATTATTGGTGTTAAGTTCAACTTAATTGATAGCAATACATTAGAAGTAACGATGGATAGAGCGCATACATTGAATGACCTATTCCAGTTATTAGAATCGCAAGGTATTCGTGTTCACAGCATGCGTAATAAATCGAACCGTTTAGAAGAGTTATTTGTCAAAATGGTCGAGAAAAATCTTGAAGGAGAGGCAAAATGAATTTTAGCCAACTGCAAATTGCTCTCTGGACCATCGTTCGTAAAGAAGTACGCCGTTTTCTACGCATTTGGCCACAAACCTTATTACCACCAGCAATTACGATGAGTTTATATTTTGTCATTTTTGGTAATTTGGTAGGTTCACGCATTGGACAAATGGGTGGCGTGAGCTATATGCAATTTATTGTGCCAGGCCTAATTATGATGGCGGTCATTACTAATAGTTATGCCAACGTGTCTTCCAGTTTCTTTAGCGTAAAATTCCAAAAAAGTATTGAAGAACTTATTATGAGTCCTGTGCCGTTACATATTATTTTGTGGGGCTATGTGATTGGTGGTATTTGCCGTGGTGTATTAGTTGGCACAATTGTAACTGCAATGAGCATGTTCTTTACTGACCTTTTCATACACAACTGGTTCGTAACTATATATACAGTCTTAATTACTTCGGTTCTTTTCTCATTAGGTGGTTTTATTAATGCAGTCTATGCAAAATCATTTGATGATATTTCTATTATTCCAACCTTTGTTCTTACACCTTTAACTTATTTAGGTGGTGTGTTTTATGCCATTAGTTCCCTTGGTCCTTTTTGGCAAAAACTTTCTTTAATTAACCCTATTGTTTATATGGTTAATGCTTTCCGTTACGGCATTTTAGGTCATAGCGATGTGAATGTTTCATTCTCTTTAATCATTGTGACATCATGCTGTGTTGTACTTTACGGAATTGCTTACTATTTACTTGCTCGTGGTTCAGGAATGCGTGAATGAGTGTCGAACAGTCTTTATTGGGTAAAGAAACCCAATATCCAACTAATTATCAACCTGATGTGTTATTTCCAATTGCCCGTGCTCAGTCTCGTGAAAGCTATTCACATATTGAAGGCATTACTCAAGGTAAAGATTGGTGGCATGTTTTTGAAATCTCATGGTTAAACGCTCATGGTATTCCACAAGTTGCAATTGGCAGAATTACACTGCCCGCTTCTTCACCGAATTTAATTGAGTCAAAGTCATTAAAACTTTACTTCAATAGTCTTAATTTCACTCAATTTGATTCGAAAGAGTTTTTCATTGAAACTGTTGAAAAAGACCTCTCGACAGCAGCTGGTGCAAAAGTTGAATTAGCCTTATTTCAGGTTGATGATTTAGATATTTCTAAACCTCAAGGCATTTGTATTGATGACCTTACACCAGAACGTTTAGAGCAACATCCAGATGCGACTCTTTTAAAAGCAGATGAGTCTGGTGAAGAAGTTGAAATTGAGCTGTATTCTCATCTTTTGAGAAGTAACTGCCCAGTCACTGGACAGCCTGATTGGGGTACAGTTTTTATCCGTTTTAAAGGCAAAAAACCTTGTTATCGTAGGGTATTAGCTTATATTATCTCGTACCGTCAGCATAACGGCTTTCACGAACAGTGTGTCGAGCAGATATTTGCCGATATTTGGCAAAATCTAGAGCCTGAAAAGCTGATGGTTTATGCAACTTATACTCGTCGCGGCGGACTTGATATTAACCCTTGCCGAGTATCGGATCTTTCATGGATGCCAAAACCGATTCGATTGGCACGACAATAAAACGAATAATTTGAGGATACACCATGCCGTTTTTTGGTTTTACCCCTTCTGAAGGCTTGTTGAACGATATACAAACTGGAATTGCGAATAAAAATTCTAGCGAACCTTTATATCCACTTCGCGATAAGGTTGCTTTACAACTCAATGTAGAGATTATTGATAATGTCTTAATTCAGTTAGTTCAGCATTTTCCTGCAAGTGAAAAGCGCGATACTGCCGAAAAACTAGCAGGTTATGTCAAATCAACTGTCGCTGTTCTTTTAAAGCAATTGTTAAGCAAAGCACCAAATGATGTGGTTAAACAGTCAATAGAGTTTTCTGAAAAAAGCTTATTTAAAGACCCACAAGGTCAATATAAAGTAGGCGTAAATTTAGATGCAGGTTTAGTGACTAACCTTAAGCATAACTTTACTGAGCTTGAAGCAGGCAATGACATTAATAAAGCTGCTTTAGCTGAATTATACAAACAATTCGGCGATGCCATGATTAAACACTTCATGTCTGATTTTAATAAAACATTAGATCTTGGCATGATTAAGCGTAAAGCAGCCGATATTGGTGCAGCAGCCGTAACAAAAGCTGTTCACATTGCAATTGATAAACTGATTCCAAGCTTAAATCGCACTGAACTAAAAGCGATGGCTGAATATCATGATGGTTTATTCTTTAACTAATAGAAAATAGACTATCGGAAACCTAGCGCAAGCTAGGTTTTTTTATTGCAAAATATTGATATACATTGCCATTAACCACGTTTATGTTAGCATGCGCCAAGCACTGATTGACCTTAGTTAACGCCGCATGTCCCCTAGCCCACAATATAAATTTTTACGCCAAGCTCCTCGAGATGGTCTTAGCACCGCTATGCAACCATCAAAGTGGCAACAACTCCATGTTGATCCTTGGTTATGCCTATTTTTGCTCTTAAATGCGCTATTAGGTTTAACCGTACTATATAGTGCTTCTGCACAGGATGTGGGGTTAGTGAGCAAACAAGCCATGAGTTTTGGTATTGGCTTTTTAGTGATGTTTGGTCTAGCCCAAATTCCGCCCAAGGTCTATCAAGCTTTTTCACCCTATTTTTATTTGTTTGGCTTATTTTCACTTTTAGCAGTCATGGTGTTTGGCGAAGTCCGAATGGGTGCTCAACGCTGGATTGATATCCCCGGTTTCGGAAGTGTCCAACCCAGTGAGTTCATGAAAATCGGTATGCCCATGATGGTTGCATGGTTTTTAGCACGTAAACCCCTTCCCCCTAGCTTTTCACAAGTTGTTTTATCCTTAATGTTAATTGGTATTCCTTTTTTACTAATTGCAGAACAACCCGATTTAGGGACATCAGTGTTAGTGCTAGCAAGTGGCATATTTGTTTTATTTCTAAGCGGACTATCATGGCGTATGATCAGTGCCGCAGGAGCGTGCGCTGCAGTCATTATTCCAATTGCTTGGGAATTTCTTTTACACGACTATCAACGTCAACGGGTTTTAACATTGCTTGACCCAGAGGCAGATGCACTCGGTACAGGTTGGAATATTATTCAGTCTAAAACTGCGATTGGTTCTGGTGGTTTTTCAGGTAAAGGATTTCTTGAAGGTACCCAATCACATTTACATTTTTTACCCGAAGGTCATACCGACTTTATTATTGCAGCCTACTCCGAAGAATTTGGGCTCATCGGTGTACTTATTTTAGTTATTCTTTATTTTGCTATTATTTTTAGAACATTCCAAATCGGTTTACAAAGCTTCCATAACTATGGACGTTTAGTTGCTGGCGCCTTTGGTTTGTCTTTTTTTGTTTATGTATTTGTAAATGCGGGAATGGTCAGTGGTATTTTACCTGTAGTAGGTGTTCCTTTACCTTTTATGAGTTATGGCGGAACAGCTATTATTACTTTAATGGCCACCTTTGGTTTAGTCATGTCCATTCATACACATCGATAATCTGGAATTTTAAAACGATATGTTGTCTCAACACTTAAATAAAACTTTAAAAATGCTCGCTTTGTGTACTGGTTTAATCAGTACAAGTCACTTCGCTCAGGCCAACGATTTTGCCACACATCCCGATTATGTAAATTTTAAACAAAAAACAATGAGCGCTTACGGGTTAAGTGGCGATCAAGTTGATGCAGCCATGAATGGTGCAAAAAATTTACCAAACATTCTAAATATTATGACTCGTCCAGGTGAAAGCAAACCTTGGTATGACTATCGTTCTATGTTTTTGGTGGAAGGAACAATTCAACGTGGTGTCCGTTTTAAAAACCAATATGCAGATGCTTTAAACCGCGCTGAACAACAATATGGTGTATCTCAAGCTGTCATTTTGGGAATCTTGGGTGTTGAGACAGGTTATGGCGCAAATAAAGGTTCTTTTATTACGCGTGACGCATTAGCCACACTTGCTTTTGGCTACCCTCGCCGCGCTGAATATTTTGGTGACGAACTCGCTGCTCTTATTGCATGGACTTATAAAGAAGGTTACCCAACAAGTAGTATTGTAGGTTCCTACGCAGGTGCAATTGGCTATCCACAATTTATGCCAAGTAATATTAGTAAATATGGGGTCGATTACGATGGTAATGGACATATCGATTTAAGAAACTCTGCAGAAGATGCAATCGGTTCAATCGCAAACTACTTAGCAAAACAAGGATGGCAACGCGATCAACCTATCGGGTTTATGGCGCGTTACACAGGGTCAAATCCGGAAAGTGTTATTGCTAAAGATTTAACTCAGCCTTTTCCATATGGTGCATTAAAGACATTAGGGGTTTCACCATTAAATCCTTTAGTTAAAGTTGATGATCTGGATATGGTGAATGTTATTCAATTACAAGACTATAACGGCCCAATTTACTATTTAACTTACCCGAATTTTCAAGTGATTACGACATATAATAAGAGCCGTATGTATGCTACTGCTGTATGGTTATTAGGCACTGAAGTGGCTAGCCGATAGGCTAGCTTTTTTATTAGTTATGTAAAAGTCAATAAATATTTTTGTTAAATAGATCACAATACACACAAATTTAATATTTTGTTACACTTTTGATTATTTTTTAACCCAGAACTGTAAGTTTTTGCCCTTTTTGTAACGATTTCTCGTTAAAGACTAGACACTCTCCGTAAGCGATGAATATTATCCACCCCAATGTAGCAATTGCAAAAGTGAATAATAAGACATGTTCACTTTAAATTTCAGTCAATCGCTGAAAGAAAAAAGTACATGTTCTCAGGAGTTTATACAAATGCAGTTATCGCTGAAATACGTTCTTGCACTGACGGCTAGTTTAGGTATGGCCCCATTGCACGCTGAAATGGTGCAATCTTCATCATTGAATAATGATCTAGATGGTTCTAATTTAGCAGCTCGTGTATTGAGTAAAGATACTCAAAATTTTAATTCTCGTTTTTCTAACATTAACAGTCTTTCAATCACTGAACGTTCTGGCGACCAAATTCGTCGTCAAGCTATCGCAGCAAAAATTGAAATCCCTGAAGATGAGCCTTCAGTGATTGAAAAACTTAACACAGTAGCTTCAAACACTGTTCGTAAGTTTAGCCAAACTGGTATGGCTTCATGGTATGGCCGCCAATTCCATGGTCGTAAAACAGCAAATGGTGAAACATTCGACATGAATGCGCTCACTGCTGCTCACCGTAGCCTACCATTGAACTGTTACATCCGAGTAACGAATAAAGACAATGGTAAAAGTGTGGTTGTAAAAGTAAATGACCGTGGTCCTTTCCATGGTAATCGTGTACTTGATCTATCATACGGTGCAGCTAAACGTCTTGGTATTACCAATGCTGGAACTGCAAAAGTAAATATTGAACGTGTTGACGGCCCAACTTCATAAGTTATAGCCTCTAGAGTTCATGTAAAAAGCCGCATTTCTTTATGCGGCTTTTTTATGTTTTAATCTATAAAAATAATTTCTCGCTTAGGCTTAAAAAAATCCTCTTTTTTACCCCTTCTCCAACATCAAATTTGCATATTTTTCATACAAAAAAATATGTTTATTTTCTCCAAGCTTATTTCATCTCTAAATTGCGCTTAGAGCGACTTTAATAAATTTACGCTACCCTAGTACCATTTTTATAAAATTAGGGCTATTTATGGCGTTTTTAGAGTAGATGAGTAGAGCTTTTTCATACAATTTTCCCACCCATCTCAAAATTACACTTTTTTTGATGATTTCATCATCCAGTAACCTATAAAAAATATTCTGAAAAATTGCATCATTCTCAAGTCTACATTGAGTACTTTTTCAATAACCAAAACATTAGGTTTTTCTCATGCTTTTTTTAAACACCTATTGCGAGGTTTCTATGGTTGAATATTATCGGTTTCTTGTCGAATTCCTCCAAAACAGGCTAAAATACACTCAGAAAAAATAAATCAAAGTTAAAACAAGGAGTGTGCCATTAATGAAATCCGTTACAGAATGGTTCGATGAATATAGCGAGAGCCATCAGAACCCAACCAATAAACAAATTCACTGGCTATGCGTTCCTGCCATTTTATTTTCCATAATTGGAATCATTGCTCATTTCAGCACTTTGCTCACTGCTCTATTACTTGTACTCACTTTAGTATTTTATGCACGCTTAGATCTTGTACTTGCTGTTGCAATGGCTGCTTTACTTGTTGTTATGGCGTGGCTCATTTACACCCTACCTGTAGGAGTCGGATTTTATATCGCTATTTTTGTAGTTGCTTGGGTTGGACAGTTTTATGGCCATAAAATCGAGGGCAAAAAGCCATCTTTCTTTAAAGATTTACAATTTCTACTGATTGGACCAGTTTGGTGCATGGATGCCTATCTAGGAAAAATCTTACCTAAATGGAAAAGCAGACAAAAACACGCTCTTTCCTAATGATTAAATTAAAGCTGGATCATCTCGATTCAGCTTTTTACATTTTACTGATTTATTAGAAAATTTATAAAATAGAAAAAAACTAAACTAGCGATAACACTTAAAAGTACTCTTTTTAGATAAATGGAAATTACAATACAAAAGATTGCTGCATAAATATAAGGATTATTTAAAATTCCCTTTAAATTATCGCCATCAAAAAAAACTATTGGAATACAAATTGCCGTTAATAAACAAGGCGCAGAGTAATTAAGCATCTTATTTATAATAAGAGGTATTTTAATTTTAACATTGGGTTCTAAAAAATAATAACGATTAAAAAAGACGATTGCTGCCAAACCTAAAATCATGAACCAAGGCATTTTATTACTCCTTAGCTATTTTTTCAGTTAACACAGCAACCAACATCCCTATTAATCCTGAAAGTAAAATTGCTCCTTCAACTTGATAGAATTTAAATAAAAACCCGCTGAAACAAGTCATTAGCACACCCGCGACTACGGGAAACCCCTTACATAGCGGCACTATCATGGCAATAAAAATAGCCACAATTGAAAAATCCAAATGATAATTTAGTAAATCGGGAATCACTGTTGCCAAAAGTATTCCGACCAAGCTAAAAGCCACCCAGAATAAATAAAAAGACAGACCTGCACCTAACAAATATTCTGGCTGCCTTTTTTCACCAGATGCACACACTGCAAATAATTCATCTGTTAATAAAAAACCCAAACTTAAGCGCTTTGAAAGAGGCAAAATAGAAATATCATTTCTTAAAGTTAATGCATAAATAAAATGCTGAGCCGTTAAAAAGAAAATCGTCACATAAATTGTAAAAGTGGATGCACCTTCCATCACCATACTCAAACTAACTAATTGAGCTGCTCCTGCAAAAACAATTCCTGACATTGCAAGCGCCTTATAAAAAGATAAACCTGCCTGAATTGCCATAGAGCCTGCTAAAATTGCCCACGGAATCACAGAAATTGACAACGGTAAAATATCCATTGCACCGCGTAAAAAAAGATAGGGTGGTTTATTTTTTGAAAACCCCACCAACTGATGAAGCTGAATATTCATATAAAAACCCAATATAAGAGACCTCTTTATAAAATGCTCAATGAGAGATGATTTATATTGAATAAAATTGCTGTAAATAATTTTTAATAATTTAGTTATTTAGACTAGCTACATATTGAGTGGGCGTCACTCCCATGGCTTTTTTAAAGTGACGATTGAAATGGCTTTGATCAGAAAAGCCACATTGCTGTGCCACCATCGCAATTTGGTTACCCTGTTTTAATAATTGTCTTGCTTTCTGTAGGCGTGCTTGAACAAGCCAAGCATGTGGTGGCAAACCCACATATTTTTTAAATTGTCTTAAGAAATGCCATGCGCTTAGACCCACCATATCAGCCAGATCTTGCAAAGAAAAATTCGTTTCAGGCATTTCTATTAATAATTCTTTAACTCTTAATATTTTTGAATATGCTTCTG
>NZ_JRVL01000116.1:0-2358 GCF_054823985.1 Acinetobacter sp. GN11
ATTTTATATCTATGTTGCGGCTTAATTTTAAGCAGTATGTGTAGAAATAATTAATCTGTAGGATTATTGAACAAAGTTTATTTTTAAAAAGACTAATGGAGGGATCTATCGATTAGTCAAAAATAATTTTATGGACTCATGGTTTTTGTGAATCATGGTTCTTTTTAACTCCCAAACGGTTATGTCATTTCTTTTGTATTCATATTTCAGCCGGCTGGTTTTAGTTGGTTGTGGTTAGTTTTTGCTTTTATAAAGCTTTCTTTATAAAAGCAATTTAGACAAAAGAAAACTTGTAAAAGATATCGATATATAAAAGTAGATCGTACTTTTAGTATCAACAAATGGAATTTAAAAAGTCTGATGCTTTAGAAGGGCAAAAGATTTAGTAAATAAACTAAAGCATTGTTATTTCAAGGTTTTGGTTGCTAAATAATAAAGGTTGCAGATTTATCAAATCTGAATCTATGAAGGTATATAGGAAAAAAGATGGCAGATCTTTCATACGTTAATGATCACAGCGATGCATGGCAAACTTACTTGGCACAAATTGACCGTGTTGCTCCGTACTTAGACCACTTGTCAGAGTTTATCGACACTTTAAAACGTCCAAAACGTGCGCTTATTGTAGACGTGCCAATTGTAATGGACGACGGTTCTATCCAGCACTTTGAAGGCTACCGTGTACAACACAACTTGTCTCGTGGTCCTGGTAAAGGCGGTGTTCGTTACCATCCAAATGTTGATTTGAACGAAGTTATGGCGTTGTCTGCATGGATGACAATTAAAACTGCTGTTTTGAACTTGCCATTTGGCGGTGCGAAAGGTGGTATCCGTGTTGATCCGCGTAAATTGTCAAATCGTGAATTAGAGCGTTTGACTCGTCGTTATACGACTGAAATCGGTCACATTATCGGGCCTCAAAAAGATATTCCTGCTCCAGACGTTGGTACAAATGCCAATATTATGGGTTGGATGATGGATACTTACTCTACAAGCCAAGGTTACACAGTAACTGGTGTTGTAACTGGTAAACCAGTTCACTTGGGTGGTTCTTTAGGTCGTGTAAAAGCGACTGGTCGTGGTGTATTTGTTACAGGCCGTGAAGTAGCTGCAAAAATCAATTTACCAATTGAAGGCGCGAAAGTCGCTATTCAAGGTTTTGGTAACGTAGGTAGTGAAGCTGCTTTCTTGTTTGTTGAATCAAAAGCGAAAGTTACACACGTTCAAGATCACACAGGCACTATTTTCAATGCGGATGGTATTGATCTTGATGCATTACGTGATCACGTAAATGCAAATCAAGGTGGTGTTGGCGGTTTCGCTGGCGCGCAATCAATTGCTGATGAAGATTTCTGGACAGCAGAAGTTGACATTATTGTTCCTGCTGCATTGGAAGGTCAAATCACTGTTGAACGTGCTCAAAAACTTAAAGCTAAGTTGATTTTAGAAGGCGCAAACGGCCCGACTTATCCTAAAGCTGAAGACGTACTTGTTGAGCGTGGCATTGTTGTAGTACCTGACGTTGTATGTAATGCCGGCGGTGTAACTGTAAGTTACTTTGAATGGGTTCAAGACATGGCGAGCTACTTCTGGACTGAAGAAGAAATCAATGAGCGTTTAGACAAATTGATGGTTCAAGCTATGGATGACGTTTGGAACACAGCGAACAGCAACGCTTGTACTTTACGTACAGCAGCTTACATCTTGGCATGTGAGCGTATTTTAAAAGCTCGTAAAGAGCGCGGTATTTTCCCAGGCTAATCTGCGGAAATTACTTTTAGAAAAAGTGGTCTGAGCAAATATAAAGGATGTTATAGGGTTATTTGTTCAGCCCCTTTTTCTGAATTATTAGAATTCAAGTGATATCGAATATATTAAATAAATACTGAGGTAAGCATGGAACAGCCAATTTCTGTAACTCGAAGCAACTTTAACGACTGGATGGTTCCAGTTTTTGCACCGGCAAATTTCATTCCTGTACGTGGCGAAGGTTCACGTATCTGGGATCAAGAAAATAAAGAATATATTGATTTTGCAGGCGGGATTGCAGTAAACGCATTAGGTCATGCGCATCCAGTGGCAGTAAATGCTTTAACAGAACAAGCAACAAAACTTTGGCATGTAGGCAATGGTTATACAAATGAACCCGTTCTACGCCTTGCAAAACAACTCACTGAAAATACATTTGCAGATAAGGTTTTCTTCTGTAACTCAGGTGCAGAAGCCAACGAAGCTGCATTAAAACTAGCTCGTAAAGTTGGTCTAGATAGCGGTGTTGCAGGTAAAAGCGGCATTGTGGCATTTAATAATGCTTTCCATGGCCGTACCTTATTTACCGTTTCAGCGGGTGGTCAACCT
>NZ_JRVL01000117.1:0-19921 GCF_054823985.1 Acinetobacter sp. GN11
TTAAATCTCGTTGGCAACCCCTTTTTTAATATTACTGCAACAACAGTTCGCTTTTTAATCAAAAATGCTAAAAATAGTTATTTTTTATATAAACATGGCTGTAAAAGCATCAATTTATCTAAAATTTTCTCATCTTGATTCTTTTCTTGCCATCTAAGTGGGCGACAATCAATATATTCACAATAACCACCTTCACCTTGTAGACATTGTTCATTCCAACTTAGTTGGTACTGAAAGCTTCCTACATATCCAGCAGCCAATCCAAACTTGTAGTCGCCACGGCTTTGTGCATAAAGTTCAAAAATAATTTTTCCATTTTTCTTACACTGCCAAGAAAAATCTCTAGGTAAATACATCTCTTTACCGTTCGGTGTTCTAACTTTTGGATAAACGCGATGAACGAGTAACTCTACATCTTCAGTAAAGCTTTCAACAGGCTTACCAAATTCTTGAATATCTAATCTTGAACATAAGATGATATTCCACTGATTTCTGATTTGTGAAAATGTAAGCTGAGTCGTTTCATTTAAATTAATAATTTGGCATGTGTAAAAACATAAAGATAAGAACGGTAAATGTAGAGCTCTTGCATGCTTAAACTTTCCTAATCCTTCGACTTGATACTTTTGTCCTTTATAAAAAACTTCACCTTCGCATAAACATAGTGTTGACCAATAGTCTGAAACGCCCCACTGCAATGCAGACGTATTGGAGATATTGTCTGGAATTTGAATAGTAAGATTGCACCCCATTTCTAGGTCTAATCGCTGAAGACGGATCTTTGGGATTTTCCACTCAATCAAATCTGTTTTATCAAACTGATATTGTTCTGAGTCAAACTGGCATTGCCGCCGAATAGAATAAGTTTTTAAATGCCCTACACTATGTTGGCTATTACTGACAAGCACAGTTGCCGTATCGATTGCCGAAGTTGTAATTGTGTGTGCGTTATAGCAAAGAGGAATGCGCGGCTGTCCAATTAGACTAATGTAATTAAAATAGCGCAGTGGAGCAGGAAGATTTGGTAGGATTAAGCCTTGATAGACGATTTTAAAAAAACCACGAGAAGGTTGATATACAACCCTCTCTTTAGCATTAAGGCCCAGCTGCTGTAATTGATTAATTTGACTTATCAACTTAGGCATACTGAACCTCTTCTATTTTATGTTTTTATTGTTTCATTACTTTTACGTGCAAATAGTGTCGTAACAAAACCAGAGAGAGCATAGATAATTGAAACAGTCAAAATGCCCATTGGAATATTATAAGTGATTGCTGCAAAAATCAGTACTACTGGCAACATAACTACAAAGGGAACGCGTTTACGGTCCATTTGTTTGAAAGAGTAATATTTAATATTGGAAATCATGAGCAATCCCACAACAACCATAATCACAGCATTAATGCTTTTAATCGCAATATCACGTAAATCAAAAATGAAAGGATAATCGCGAGCAACCCACA
Organism: Acinetobacter sp. GN11; assembly: GCF_054823985.1. NCBI lineage: Bacteria > Pseudomonadati > Pseudomonadota > Gammaproteobacteria > Moraxellales > Moraxellaceae > Acinetobacter > Acinetobacter sp. GN11. The sequence continues at coordinate 1,465 of NZ_JRVL01000117.1, forward strand.
CAAGTGAAATAATGATAATGGCAGCGAGTGGGCTCGCAATTCCGATAAAATAGCGCTTATCAACAACACCAATTTGCACATTAAAACGCGCTAAACGGAAAGCAGCACATGCTGTATAAACAAAACAACATGCTAAGCCAATGCGACCTAAATCATGCAAACTCCAGCTATACATCAGCATTGCCGGAGCTACACCAAAAGCTAACAAGTCGGAGAGAGAATCATATTGCTCGCCAAAAGCACTTTGAGCACCGATCGCGCGAGCAACTCGACCATCTAGACCATCAAGTAGCGCTGCAATAAAAATAGCATAGATAGCTTGGGTAAAATCCCCATTCATACTTGCGATGATGGAATAGAAACCAGACAACAAAGCGGCTGTCGTAATTAAGTTAGGCCAAAGATAGATTCCTCGGCGCTTCACTTTTTGTCCTTCCGGATTATCCTCTTCTTCAACCACTTCGAATGTAATCCCATCAAATGAATGTTCATTATGAGTTAAATCTTGCTCTGGTTTAGGCGCATTTGTCATTATTTTCTATTCCAAACATGTGCATTGATTTAAGTTAACTGTTACTCACCTACTAACCAGCGAACAGCAGCGTGACCACCAGTTTCTTGCATGCGTAGATGCGGGAATAACCACTGTAGTGCTTGGTCTGCTTGTTCCGAGAACTGCCAAGGTGGGTTAATCACTAATAGACCACAACCATTCAAACCTACAGGTGTGTCATCTGGCCATACACAAATTTCACAGATTAACTGACGACGAATTCCCGTTTTAAACATTTTCTTTTCAAAACGCTCAATCATCGGTCGGTCTTTAATTGGATACCAAACTGCAAAAACGCCTGTTGGCCATTTCTTATGAGCTTGTTGTAACAGTTCAACTAATTGCGGAAAATCTTTACGTTCTAATTCGTAAGGTGGGTCAATCATGACCAAACCACGTTTTTCTTTTGGCGGAATTACACCAAGCAAGCCTTCGTAGGCATCACGCTCATGTAAACCTGCACGTTTATCATAAATGTTGTGTCGCAATTGTTGAAAGACATCACGTTGCATTTCAAAAATTGTTGCTTTATCAATTTCACGCATACCTTGCAAAGCGAACCATGGTGAACCTGGATAACTGCCTTTGCCTTCTTCAGAGCGCAGCTGTTCTACCAACTTCAAATATTGCTGGATTGCTTCAGGTGCCTGACGCTTTTCCATTTCAGATATTTGAACTAGACGATGAATGCCTGTAAGAAACTCTCCAGACTTTTGTGCAGGCGCCAGAGATAAATCATATTTTCCTGCACCTCCATGCGTATCGATATAACGATAAGGTTTATCTTTAGCATTTAAACGGTTGAGAAGCTGTAGCAAAAGCACATGCTTCATAACATCTGCAAAGTTGCCCGCATGGAAATGGTGACGGTAATTCATGTTGACTTTAATTCCTCAATTCAACAAATAGTTTAACATGAAAAAAATATTCTTTCGTAAGGTTGTGATCATCTAAAATAGAGTGGCTTGATATTTTTACGATCTACTAGAGGTTATATGCTCTCTCACCTGCTTCCGGACTCATGGGATCTGGATCAAATTCTGGATGATTTAAATACGCATGGCTTTACAATTATTAATCATGCCTATTCGGATCATTATCGCGCTCAAGTCGCCAAAGAATGTAGCCATCATATTGATGAATTTAGAGAAGCTGGTATTCAAAACGGCGTGGTGAGCAATATTCGTAGCGATCATATTCTCTGGATTAATGATCAACTTCCTATTGCTCAACAGCATATTGAAACCTTAACTTCTTTCTCACAAAATCTAAATCAAGCATTCTATTTAGGAATTAAAGAGGTTGAAGCTCATTTCGCCCGTTATGGTTTGGGTGAGTTTTATGCTTTACACCGAGACAATCCTCAACAAAAAAATGATCGTATTATCTCAACCGTTTATTATTTACATCCAGAATGGCAAGAAGATTGGGGTGGTCAATTACGACTGCAAGATAAAAATGAGAAGTGGCATATCGTTAATCCCGAGCCAAATCGACTTGTAATATTTCAAAGCAATTTATTACATGAAGTATTACCCTCTAAACAACAAAGGCTTTCCATTACAGCTTGGCTTCGTAGCGGAAATTCTATTTGGATTTAATGGTTACTCTTTAAATTTGGTAAATGAACCCGATATAAAAGCTATTGATTAAAGAAGGTAATGGCGTATGTCTATTGAAAGTAAAACAATTGTCAGCCGAATTGGTGAAACAGACCAACTTTATTTGACTGAAAATACGCCTGAGCTTGCTTTGGAGCGTGCTGAGTTACGCATGCAACTAGTCGTATTAAGTCGTGTTCGCCAAGAGCAACTTCATTTTTTACAAGAAGCGATTGTTTTGCTTGAACAAGCTCGTATGGAATATGAAGAAATGCCATTGAGCTTATACCTTAATTTGTCTCTACACTTGGCCAAAGCTTATATGCTTTATTTTGAACTAAATAAAGAAAAACGTTTTGCGTTGATTACTCAACAAATTTTGAAGCCATTAGCACACCATGAACATGCGGATATATATTTCTTCTTGGCTTATGCGTCAGCAGCTCGACAAGAGTCAGCATTAACACGACATTGGTTAACTAAATATTTATCAACAAGCACATGTGATCTTGAATTGATTCATGACCAACCTGCGTTTGACCTGATACGTCATGAGCCATGGTATAAAGATCAATTAAAAATAAAGACACATTAAACACTTAATGTAATTAGGCCTGTTTTATACATTGAATGTAAAACAGGCCGTAGTTTTATTTATTCAGACTGTCTTCATGTAGTTGTTCGTTAAGCTCATCAATCACCACAATCCACTCATCATCTTTTTCCCAATGGCTTTTTAAAAAATCACTTTGACCTTTTGACCAAAAAGAAGCTTCATGTAATTTCTGTTCAGCAGGTAATTGATGTGTTTTGATAAAACTTTCGATGCTGGCCTCATCTGAATCTAAACCCAGCTGATCAAATAAAAGCTCTAAAGTAGGTTGCTGCTCAAACATTGTTCTTCTCCTATAACTTGTTTTAAATCATCTGTTAACTAATCTAACAATAAAACCTTTTTATATGCATGATAATGTTTATATTTTCTTGTTGTTTTTTGTGTTTTGTTTCAAATGATTAAATATAAAAAAGCACTCTAAAAAGAGTGCTTTTTTTAACTTATCAAAAAGATAAATTATTTCAACATGTCAGCAATCGCTGCACGTTCTTCTTCAAGTTCATTTAACGTAAAGTTAATACGTTCACGGCTGAATTCATCAATTTCTAAACCTTGAACGATTTTGTATTCACCATTCTCAGTTGTTACAGGGAAACCAAACATAACGCCTTCTGGAATACCATAAGAACCATCAGATGGAATACCCATAGTTACCCATTTGCCGTTTGTACCAAGTGCCCAGTCGCGCATATGGTCAATTGCAGCGTTAGCAGCAGAAGCAGCAGAAGACAAACCACGTGCTTCGATAATCGCAGCACCACGTTTACCAACAGTTGGAAGGAACACATCTTTGTTCCATGCCGCATCGTTGATTTTGTCTTTTAAGCTTTCGCCATTTACAGTTGCAAAACGGTAATCAGCATACATTGTTGGAGAGTGGTTACCCCAAACTGTTAAGTGTTCGATATCAGCAACTGCAACACCAGCTTTTTGAGCAACTTGAGTCAACGCACGGTTATGGTCAAGACGCAACATAGCAGTAAAGTTTTTAGCTGGAAGGTCTGGAGCAGAGTTCATAGCGATGTAAGCGTTAGTGTTTGCAGGGTTACCTACAACTAATACTTTAACGTCACGACTAGCAACTTCGTTTAATGCTTGACCTTGACCGATGAAAATTTCACCGTTAACTTTCAACAAGTCAGCACGTTCCATACCAGGACCACGTGGACGAGAACCAACCAATAAAGCGTAGTCAGCATCTTTAAATGCAACTTTCGGATCATCAGTCCCGATCATGCCAGCCAATAAAGGGAAAGCACAGTCATCAAGTTCCATCATTACGCCTTTAAGCGCTTGTTGAGCTTTTTCAACTGGAACTTCAAGCAATTGTAAAATAACAGGTTGATCTTTACCTAACATTTCACCGCTTGCGATACGGAATAATAAGCTGTAACCAATTTGACCTGCAGCGCCAGTCACGGCAACACGAACGGGTTGCTTCATGTAATTGTCTCCAATGAGTGTCCTTAATCTAGCTAAATAGGAATTCCATCTAACTAAATCATCATAAACGGCAAAGATTGTACTCTAAAGATGTGGCAGATGCATGTAAAAGCGACTCATTTTCACCAAAAGTCTGATAGAAAATACAAATTAATATTTACAAAAAGATTCAATGCATGGTCAGCATTTTTTTACGAAATGATCGTCATCTTTAGTAACTACCTTTAATTGTGATTTCACCTGGGCAATTCGATACCACATGATTTGCACATTGTTTATATTGACCTTTTACCGTGTAACACACCTTCACTTCCGTTAAAACAACATCTGAACGTGATAACTGACAAGTCAAACGAATACCATTTTGCGGCAAGCTCGGATTAAGACGAGTAAATTGCTGTTTTAAGGCCGACTGTTGAATTTCAACATTTGTCGAACTGGTAAGACTAGCTGGAATTTTTAAACGTTCAGCAAAGTTAATGACTGTCCGGAAATATTGACTTGCATTCATAGGAACGCATCCCCCTACACTTTTCCAAAGCTGTACACGCGCATTATTGTCAGGCATGACCCGAGCTACGACTTTGGCTTGCAATGGAGAAAGAGCTGCCGAACTTTCTGTTGAACAATCAGTCTGATTTGTTTCTGGCATAAGGCCCGTAATTGTCAGTGAATATCCTTCAAGACATTTACGTTGTTTTTGTTTAGAGGGATCTAACGCACATGCGGCAGGTGTCATTTGTACGTGCATAACATATCCCTGTAAATTAACAGGTTCGGCATGCAAAACGGAACTCATCAATCCTACCCCTGCACAGATAAGCCACCATGCAAGTTGCAAAATTGAACGAAGTTCCAAATATCTATATTTCATTTAATTAAAACTTGAATATGCCAATTAAAAGAAGATCCATCATCAAGCACCTAAACTTAAGGCGATGTACGCATTGGAATGACTTTCATACGTTGTGATAATGATTGAGCCCCTTGCCCCAATATCACACCATAATGTGTAGCATTCGTCATAACATGCTTGACATAGTCTCTGGTTTCTAACAATGGAATTGTCTCTGTATATTGGTCAGCCGAAATTGATTGAAAGTCCGGTTGCCAACGTCTTGCCCGATTAGGCCCAGCATTATAACCTGCCGTTGCCAAAACTGGATTATTGCTTAATTGCCCCTGAATCATCGACAAATAAAACGTACCATATCGAATATTGGTGTTCATTTCATTTAATGCCGCTGGATTATAGGTTTCACCCATTTGACGTGCAATCAACTTCGCTGTATCGGGCATAATTTGCATAAGACCGCCAGCTCCAACATGAGAACGTGCAGAAGTAACAAATCGGCTTTCTTGTCGCATTAAACCATAAGCCCATGCTGGATCAATTCCTGCATTGTAACTATGACTTACAACATTAGTCTTATGCGGCGTCACATAGCGATAGGTGTCATTATGTTTATTGGTTGTACGATCTGCTGCATAAATAGCGCGATCATACCACCCCATATCATGCGCACGCTTTGCAGCAGCTAACAACACACCATCATCATGTTGAAGATAAGCTTGTCTAACTGCCCAGTTCCACTCTCGGTTAGTATAAGTTGGATTTGCATTTATACGTCTTAAAGTAAAGGCACGATTAAAGTGAACATTCTGGTCTAAACGTCTTAAATCACTTGCTGTTGGCTGATCATCATAGGGTTGATGATTATAACGTTCACCCAAACGATCTTTTGCTAAAAGGTTATGATAGTCATCACCACTTTCAGCTAACTTCTTATAAATACGTTGCGCAGTATTTTTTGAATTACTGTCATTGCGCTGCTCTGTTGCACGAGCAAGCCAATATTGCCAGCGATCTTCTTGTTTTTGTGTCACGCTCATAGCATCAATGGCGCGAATTAAACTTTCCCACGCACCAAATCGAATTGCCTGACGCGCATAAATTTCAGCTTCTTCAGGGCTTAGAGGATAACCGTAACTTGCATCAAAATATTGAAGAACTTCACGATTGAAATTATTTTTCATAACCGTGGTGCCACCAATATAAGCTACCGTTCGATATAAATACTTTTGTATATTCTCTGGTGTACCTTGCGCGACGCGTTGTACGTTCGAAAAAGCATTAGGTAAGTCATTATTAGCCAAACGACCTAATGCAAAAATCAAATAAGCATAGTCCGTATCATTTGTTTTAGGCGCACTCCACAAATAATTGAGTGGGTTAGCCTGAATTTGATTAAGCTGAGCCAAGGACAGATTCATACCTAAAGTCTGTGCCGTAGCAAGGGCCTGCCCTGTTAAACCAGAACGTAACTGCACCCAAAGGCGCTGTTGTTTATCTTGCTGATTCATTAATGGACTAGATAACATCAAGCGTCCTAAACCCACACAAGATTCAGGTTGTGATTCAGTAGCTAGCCAAACATCTTTATATTCAGCAAAAACTAATGCATCACCAGTTTTCGCTCGCACCTGTGCCACTGCGCAATTTTCAGCCTGATCAGGATTAGTTACATAAGATAGTAACGGTTGTGCCGACGCAAAGTCAGATTGTTTAACTTTTTCTTCAACATAATCGGCTGCTAATTTCTCAGCCATTGCTGATTGAGGATAACGTTGAGCAAAACTTACAATCGAAGCTGAAGGTTGAAAGCCAAGATTGGTATTAAGTTTCCAATATTCTGGATAGTATCCCAATACATCATTTTGCATAGCAAGCTGATATTGGTCTAATAATGCTGTATTACCACTATTTGCAGCGTTTAATGCGTCATTAAACTGCTCTTCGGCAGCATAGGTAAATGAACAACCAAGTAAACACATAGCTCCTAACCAGCTACGATGCATATATTTATTTTTCATTACACGACTATGGATTGATGAGCTCTTTCTACTTGGTCTCATAAATGTGTTAAACCCTGACTATTCACCTTCAGAGCATAGTTTAATTAGTCTTCGTGCTTTCTTTTGTTGTGTTATGTAACTCTATGATTCAACATCATTAAAATTTACATAATTTACTTCAAAAAAACTGTGTCATGTTCTAAAGGTTTACTGTTATCGGTTCGGTCCAAATACTGCTATAATGAATGGTTTGACCCATTTCGGGCAAATTTATTCTTTTTTAGATCGATCTGTTAGGAGCCTGCATGACGGTTCAAACCTTCATTCCCAATGGTGCCAAAGCTGCCTCAGAAAACACTGTTACCCAGCCAACGCACACCACTGATGTTTCAATAAAAAAACTTTATATTGAAACTCAAGGGTGTCAGATGAATGAGTATGACAGTCACCGTATGGCAGACCTTTTAGGGGACTCTCACGGTTACATTTTAACGAGCAACCCTAATGAAGCAGACATTCTGCTCATGAATACGTGTTCTATCCGTGAAAAAGCGCAAGAAAAAGTATTTAGTGAATTAGGACGCTGGCGCAAACTAAAAGACAAAAATCCAGATCTTGTGATTGGTGTCGGTGGATGTGTTGCCTCTCAAGAAGGTGACAATATTCAAAAACGTGCGCCTTATGTAGACATGATTTTTGGCCCTCAAACATTACACCGTTTACCACAAATGCTTGATCAACATAATGCTCAAGTAGAAAAACCTAAAAAAGACAAAATCAAACTCGTTGATATTTCTTTCCCAGATATTGAAAAGTTCGACTTTTTACCAGAACCACGCGTAGAAGGCTTTAAAGCTTTTGTTTCTATTATGGAAGGCTGTTCTAAATATTGTTCTTTCTGTGTAGTTCCATATACACGCGGTGAAGAAGTTTCGCGACCTTTAGACGATGTACTTGCAGAAATTGCAGGGCTTGCTGAAAAAGGTGTCCGTGAAATTTCACTTCTTGGACAAAATGTAAATGGTTACCGCGGTGAAACCTTCGAAGGTGGCATCTGTACGTTCCCTGAATTGTTACGACTCGTTGCAGAAATTCCGGGTATTGGACGCTTACGTTATACAACATCGCACCCACTAGAGTTCTCTGATGAGCTAATTCAGTGTTATGAAGATTTACCTCAAATGGTGTCACATTTACACTTGCCTGTTCAAAGTGGTTCGAATGACGTTTTACAGGCAATGAAGCGAAATCACACGATTGATGTTTATATCGATAAAATTGCGAAGCTACGTAAAATTCGTCCAGACATGCATTTATCAAGTGATTTTATTATTGGCTTCCCTAGTGAAACTGATGAAAATTTTGCAGAAACATTGCAATTTATCAAAGATTTAGATTTCGATCACTCGTATAGTTTTGTTTATTCAAAACGCCCAGGCACACCTGCATCGGACTTGCCAGACACCACACCTGAGCAAGTTAAAAAAGAGCGTTTAGCTCAAGTTCAGAAAGTCATTAAACAGTCTAGTATTGAAAAAACAGATGCCATGTTAGGTAAAATTGAACGTGTACTTATTGAAAAAGTATCTGATCAAGACCCTAATATTTTAATTGGTACTGCTGACAATACACGTCTAGTCACTTTCGTTGGTGATGCAACTTGGGTTGGTCGTTTTGCAGAGATCGAGATTACTGAAATTAAAACTTTAAATTTTGTTTACGGTGAGCTCTTGAATCTTGAACCTGACGTGGCGTAATGTAGAGGTATTCTAAAGTCTACTGAAAGGTTTTCTCTTGACTGCAGCGATTCGACGTACCGTAACATTTCCTGAAATTTCAATGGAACGTTTAAAGAGCATTCTAGGTGCCTATAATGGGCACCTGAAGCAAATTGAACAGCGTTTAGATGTCAAAATTACTCATCGTGGAGATGTTTTTCACATAGATGGTGAAATAGATGCTGTTGGGAGAGCCGAAGCATTATTGCAACGACTCTACGAAGAGTCTGAGCTATCCCAGCAAATCAGTGCTGATCTATTACACCTCCTCATTCAATCGTCACAAACTGAACGCAATTTCGAGTTGGTTGGTGACGAAATGGATGAACACGATGCGCCGCTAGATGTCTATTTCCAGACCCGAAAAGGCCGCATTAATCCACGTGGTGCCAATCAAAAACGTTATGTACAACGTATTTTACAAAGCGATATTTCTTTTGGTGTAGGCCCTGCTGGTACGGGTAAAACCTATTTAGCAGTTGCTGCCGCAGTAGACATGCTAGAACGTAACGAAATCCAGCGGATTTTACTTGTACGTCCTGCTGTAGAAGCTGGAGAAAAGCTGGGTTTCTTACCTGGTGATTTAACCCAGAAAATTGACCCCTATTTACGTCCTCTTTACGATGCCCTTTACGAAATGCTTGGCTTTGAAAAAGTTGCCAAGTTAATCGAGCGTCAAGTCATTGAGGTTGCGCCTCTTGCATATATGCGTGGTCGCACACTTAACCATTCATTTGTAATTTTGGATGAAGCTCAAAACACAACACCTGAACAAATGAAAATGTTCTTGACCCGTTTAGGTTTTGGCTCTCGTGCAGTGATTACAGGTGACATTACTCAAGTAGACTTACCTAAAGGTCAACAATCTGGCTTGGCACACGCCCTGCGTGTACTCGAGAATATTACAGAAATTCATATTACCCGTTTTCATTCCCGCGACGTTGTACGTCATCAACTGGTTCAAAAAATCGTTGAGGCTTACGAAGGTTGGGATGGTGAACAACAGCGTCTTAATGCTGAAGCACGTGCCGAACGTAAAGCCCGTCAGGAAGCACTAGTCGCTGAGAACGATACAGCAGCAGACTTGCAACATCAGGATGCTTAAGGATTCATTTTGAAAATCAGTTTAAGTTTACAGCAAGACCTTCAATTACCTGAGTTAGAGCTCAAACGAGCTCAACTCAAAAAAATCATTGAAACAACCTTACACCACGTTGGTTATAACGAAGACTGCGAAATTGGCGTTGCTTGTGTTGATTTAGCAGAAAGCCAACAACTTAATCTGCAATATCGAGAGAAAGATAAACCAACCAATGTTTTATCATTTCCAAGTGATATTCCCGAAGAAGTTTTACCAATGCTCGATGCCTTTCCTCTGGGTGATTTAGTCATTTGTATTCCAGTGGTATTGCAAGAAGCGGTTGACCAAAAGAAAACTACTCAAGAACACTTTGCGCATTTATTAGTACATGGTGTTTTACATTTGCTTGGTTATGACCATGAAACCAGTGATGAAGATGCAGAAGAAATGGAAGGGATTGAAGTTGAAATTCTAGCAAAGCTGAATATAGACAATCCTTACCAAGAACAGATCTAATCATTCTTAATTAGATAAAAACCTAATCTGTCTTCAAATGGGATTTTTCTAATTAACTAAAATCAATGTGGATAAGCTAAAACTTATCCACATTTTTTTATTAATGTACTTCAAATTCTGCTTGAGCCGGATCAAAACGCCACGTACGCACAATACGTAATTCAGAAATATCTTTCATATTGATATCAAAATGCCCAAATGGTGCACCGCGACGTACTGAAGACTTAGCTGCTTCATCTAATATTGAATGCCCTGAACTTTCAAGCAATCGAATTGCACGAATCCCACCTTGAGCATTTAAAATAACCATTAACCGGACTTCACCCCTTAGCTGTTGTTGTTTGGCTTCTTCTGGATAATAGCGATTACCATACAACTCCACTTTTTCACGGAACTTATCTAAATAAGCAGCCGACGCATCTTTCTTCGCTTGAATTCCATCTACTGTTTTGATTTTTTGTTGCCGACTGAAATCTTGTCTACGTTGTAAATATTGTGCTTCAAGACTCGCAACCATCGCAGCTTTTGCCTGAAATTGACTTTGTAATTGTTCTAGTTCTTTTTTCCTTTGACTCGCATCAGCTTGTTTTTGCCAACTCAAAACAGTCATTAAAACTTTTTCTTCAAATTTAAGCTCTCTTTGCTGCTGAACCTTTTGCAAACTTTCTAACTCTGCATTTCCAGTTGAAGCATCATTAGGCATCGGATTTGGAGTATCACTAGAGGTGCGGTGGGCTTCACGAAATGTGCCCGAACCTTGCTGGTCTGCTTGTGCCAAAAAGTCTGCCTGCTGAACTGGCTCATTGCTTGATCGAATTGAAATTGCAATTTCTTTAGTAGATTGCTCTGACGGGCTAGGCATGGCAAAGTGGATGAGCAACACAAAAACATGCAGTAAGATTGCCAATATTGTTGCAGCAATAAAGACTCGGTCTTGCCACCAATGGTAAAAAGGCTCTATGGATAGACTTCTTTTGTTCAACATAATCTTAAAAGCATATAAATGCCTTATCCCCACGGTTTAATACCGAATAAAATATAAACTGATATTCAAATCTGGATAAAAGTGTGATTCACTTCAAATATAGAGTTTTATCCATTTTCATTTTGTCAAAATGTATCAATTAAATTTGTTACACTGCAATATCAAAACTCGTTTTTTATCATAATAAAGATTGTGTTGGTTCTTAAGTAAATTATCTTCTGGAAGTTCTTTTATGCAAACGCTATTTTCCTCATTAGTCAGACGCCTTCAAAAAGTCTACCAAAAAGCTGAAGCATTCATTGAAGAAGAAAGAGATTTTACGTTATCACAAACCTTTCTGAATGCGACTTTACAACGTTATGTCACCAATAATGTTGAGTTTTTAGATGACCTCCATGCTGATCTTTATCATGACTGGTTAAGGTTATATGCAACCATGCATGTAAAAGGTCTAGAGACGACATTATCTGTTGATTTAAAACTGATTCAGATGGAATTTAATCAAGAGCAACAGCTTTTAGTTTTTGAACAAATTAGTAATACACAAATTATTGAAGCGAAATATAAAAACTTTTGGCAGAAGGTTGCCGTAAAAGCCGCTGTTTTTTACTACCATAAAATTTTGAAAAAAGATCCTTTAGGAATGATTCTGGAACGTTTTAATGTGGCAGAGGAACGTGATGAACTCATATTTCTTAATCTCAATCGCTGGTTTGGTAAAAAGGCCAGCATCATTGAAACATTAAGTAAAGTGCATGTAAATTACGCACGAGTTCGTGAGGCTGAGTTAGTCGTATTTGGAAATGTGAATTTAGCAGCGCTACTTTACCGTGATCAGGACGATGATTTTGAAGATGAATTAGAAGATTCTGAAATCACACCAATCCAGCAAAAAGATGTATAGCTGTTATGAATAAAAATGAATTAACTTCCAAAAAACACAAATAGATTACACATTTAGCATAAATCCTGATTTTTTCTCCATGATCAGCAGGCATAATATGTTTAAGTTATAGATGCATCAGCACTGACTTTTCAGTCTGTACAAGGATATTTACTTATGGCAACAAAATTTCTGAAATCGTTTGGCATCGCAACAGGTATTTCAACAACTTTGCTTTTTGCAGGTTTCTCAAGCCATGCACTTGCCATGAGCCCATTTCAGGCAAATTATCAGTTTACTTATAATAATAAAGGTATGGGTTCGGCGACACGTGCCTTAAGCCAGCAAGGTAATAATTGGACTTATAATTTCACTGCAAAAGCAGGTGGAATTGCTTCTGCAAGTGAAACAAGTAAATTTAGTTTTGCTAATGGTAAAATTGGATCTCAAAGTTTTAGCCGTACCAGCAAAATTTTGATTCATAACAACACCATGAATATTAACTTTAATCCAAATAGCAAAACTATTTCTACCAAGAAAGATGATAAAGCTCGCTCATTTGCTTGGCAGGCCGGCGTACTTGACGAGCTAAATGCAGAATTACAGGTTCGTGAAGATTTAAAAAATGGTTCGCTTAAAACTTCATACCCTCTTGCCGATGCAAAAGAAGTTGAAAATCGTCGTTTTGTAAAACAAGGCACTGAGAAAATTAAAACCTCTTATGGCACCTTTGATACCGTAAAAGTTGTTTTAGAACATGGTAGACCAGACCGTAATACTATTTTCTGGTTAGCACCTAAATTAGACTATTTACCAGTTAAAGTCAGCCATGTTGATGGTAAAACTTCTTATGGCCTGTTATTAACAAGTTATACAGGTAAAATGAATTAAAGCTTGCATTTTTTCGGATGCTTTTTAAAATACGCCTTTGCTTTAAAAGCATCCGTCTAGAGGATTCTCCCGTGCACGCACTAGAACAGAAAATCTTAACAGAAGGTATCGTTCTATCTGATCAAGTCTTGAAAGTCGACGCTTTCTTAAACCACCAAATTGATCCTGTATTAATGCAGCAGATTGGTAAAGAATTTGCCGCTCGCTTTAAAGATGCAGGGATTACCAAGATTATTACCATTGAAGCATCAGGTATTGCACCTGCAATCATGGCAGGTTTGGAACTTGGTGTACCTGTAATTTTCGCTCGTAAATATCAGTCATTGACGTTAAAAGATGACTTATATCGCTCTAAAGTATTTAGTTTTACTAAACAAACTGAAAGCACGATTGCGATTTCAAACAAACACCTTCATTCAACTGATAAAGCATTAGTTATTGATGACTTCTTGGCGAATGGTCAAGCAGCATTAGGACTAATTGATTTAATTCACCAAGCAAATGCAGAAGTTGTCGGTGTTGGTATTGTGATTGAAAAATCATTCCAATCAGGCCGTGATTTATTGCTTGAAAAAGGCTACCGAGTTGAGTCATTAGCACGTGTTCTTTCTCTTACAGATGGTAAAGTTACCTTTGTAAAAGAATAAATTGTGCAAATAAAAAAGAGCGGATATCCGCTCTTTTTTATAATTGTTTAAATAGAAACCACAAGCTTTTTAACAACTTCACCCAAACGTTTACCTTGAGCTTCACACAAAATCTTTTCATCCTGACTTAGGCTCTGGTCATGGCGGGGTCCGCTTACATGACTTGCCCCATATGGTGTTCCACCTGTTTTAGTGTTAGATAAAGCTGGAATTGCATTTGGTAATCCCAAAATCATCATCCCGTGATGAAATAACGGCGGTAACATCGTGAGTAAAGTACTCTCCTGCCCACCATGCATTGATCCCGAAGAAGTAAAAACACAAGCAGGTTTATTATGTAATGCCCCATTAAGCCAAAGACTCGTCGTTTGGTCCCAAAAATATTTCATTTCACTTGCCATATTGCCGAAGCGAGTTGGGGAACCTAACGCCAGACCTGCACAATTCGCTAGATCATCTAACGTACAGTAGATATCACCTTCAGCCGGAATACTTGGTTCAGCTACCGTGACCACTGGAGCAATATTTGGCACTGTCCGAATTTTCACTGACATACCCTCAGATTCAACACCATTGGCAATTAAATGCGCCATTTCTTTAGTAGAACCATATTTACTGTAATAGAGTACAAGAATGTAAGGTTGCATCGGTTTCATAAATTTTGTTAAAAAGAACACTATACGGTATTTTTTATTTTTTTGGCGAAACCAATTTTATGAAATTCTAGAGGTGATTAATTGTTTAGCGTTAAAGGTAACACGAGCAAATTTCTCAAAATCGTTGAGTAAAAGGTTCACCAACTTTTGATGAATCTTATGATCACACAACAGAAAGCCAACTTTTCTGAAAAAGATTAGGACTACAATTTTTTCTATAGCGCATAGTAAACTTACAGAACGACTTTAATTCTATAAGTTATTATTTTGCTTTAATCTACGATTTGAGTTCTTCAGCTCATACTTTGATAAGCTATTAATCGCCCAACATGATGATTAAAAAAATCGGGATAGACAACGCATGTTACAACGTTTTTTAAGTAAGCTTCCTTTTTATAATAAAACCTGGTTTCAGTTCGTTTTATATGTATTTAAACGTTTTGAAGCTGATCGGTGCCGTGAACAAGCTGGTTCCCTCACCTATACAACACTATTCGCAGTTGTACCGATGTTAACGGTTTTTTTAGTTATTATCTCTTCAATTAAAGCGTTAGAACCTGCAAGACAACAGCTCCAACATTTAATCTATAGTAATTTTTTACCCAAGAGCACTATTGCATTTGATAAAGCTTTAAATGCTTTCACAGAGAAATCGAGCAACCTGACCGTTATTGGTGTGCTGTTTTTATTCGTCACCACCGTTTTAATGCTGACCTCAATTGAAACCGTCTTTAATCGCATTTGGCGCGTAAAAGAAACTCGTAGTGGCATTATGGGTTTTATGCGTTACTGGACCATCATCTCTTTAGGTCCGATTATCTTAGGAAGTGCATTCGTCATTTCCTCGACTGTCGCTTCCATGAATATTCTCAGCAATAACTTTGCAGGATATCAACTTGATGGATCATTCATACTCTGGCTGATCTCTTTCTTATTGACGATTGTTGGCTTTTTTATTTTGTATTGGACTATTCCGAATCGAACAGTTCCAGTTTATGCAGCGGGTATAGCGGCCTGCTTAAGTGCTGTACTTTTTGAAATACTCAAAAACCTATTCAGCTTCGTAATGTCAAATTTCACTAGCTATGAACTGATCTACGGTGCATTTGCAGCGGTACCTATTTTCCTATTATGGATATTCCTTTCATGGAATATTATTTTACTGGGCGTAGAAGTTAGTTTTGCTTTAACTGCTTTTCACTCAGGTAAAGAGCAAAAACGACATCCTGTTCTAATGCTATTAGATATTCTTGAGTTGTTTTATAAAAAGCAAAAACTAGGTGAAAGTGTAAGTGATAAAGAAGCCTTAGAAATTTTAGGCCGTGGAGAAATTGGTCGCTGGCCTGCTTATGTGCTTTTACTAGAAGAACAAAATTTGGTTAAACGTACTGATAAAGATGAATATGTTCTAGCGCGTAATTTATCCCAAGTTGATTTCTGGAGTTTTTTCACAGCCCTTCCGTACCCATTGCCTTTACGTCAAGATGTCCAAAATGTGCATGATGACGATGAGTGGATGGAAAAAATTGGACCAGCACTCATTGAATCTAATGATTATTTGGCGGCAAAACTTTCTATTCCTCTTTCAACAGTTTTTGAAGAGAAATAAAAAATAAGACTATTTATTAACATAAATGTCTTCCACTTCTAGACAATAAAAAACCCTATTATTGAAAAATAATAGGGTTAAAAATTGGCAAATTTAGGTATGGATTATGCTTTTACAAAAGTTTTCCATACAAAATCTTGCGTTGCACCTTTTAATGTCATTTTCAACTGATCACCCGAGTGTAATGGCCCAACACCAGCAGGTGAACCTGTCATAATTACATCCCCTGGTTCTAGTGAAAAGACCTGATTAATATCAGTTAATAGATCGCCAATAGTAAACATTAATAGTTCAGTATTGCCGTCTTGACGTAACTCATCATTAATATGGAAAGTGAATTTAGTTTCTTGCCAATCTGTAATTTCGCTCAAATCTACCCAATCAGCCAACACACAAGCACCATCAAAAGCTTTTGCACGCTCCCATGGGTGACCCTTACTTTTCAGATCATTCTGTAAATCACGCATTGTTAAATCAAGACCTAATGTCACCGCACCAATCGCTTTTAATGCTTTCGCAGGATCTGTTTCACCTTTTAAAGGTTGGTCAATGCGTAAAACTAATTCACACTCAAAATGACAACTGCCCCAAGCTGGATTCCAGAAAATACCGTCATTTAGACCAATCAAACTACTAGGTGGTTTAATAAATAATATAGGCTTGTCAGGCATAGCATTATTTAATTCTTTGACATGATCGGCATAGCTTCTGCCTACGCAAACGATTTTTGAAGGACGTGTATTCATGAGGCTTCCTTTGTTGTTGCGGCTAATAATTCCAATAATTTATTTCTTAAATGTATTTTCAAATATCGTTTGATCTGAAACCTGTGCAAATGCGCGCTTTGGCACAATAATTACAGTTTTGTTTTTTAACTCAAGCATGTAAGTCAACTTACCTTTAGCAAAGGTTTGCACATCCGCATATTGCACCACTTGCTTACGCTCACTGGAATAAAGCTCAAAATAATCTTGATAGAGGTCGATTCCCTGCTCGCTCTTTCCAAACTGGTAACGAACAAATTGACGTTTAAATAACATCGGTAAAAGCCAGTAACGCATCAACCCTTGCATCACCAGAAAAAACAAACCTAACCCGACATAATATCGGCCTACACCAGAGAAACCTAAATAAAGTCCCCAAATAATAATTGCGATACTAATCGCAGGTGTGAGAAAACGGGTAAATTGTTTTTTCCCAAATGTTACCAATGAAAATCCATCTTGTGATTCTTCTAAATTCAAATAGTAACGTAAAGATAAAGCTGTTTTTTGCTCAGTCATTGCAATGCATCAATACTCAATAAATCGAAACTATTAGAGCATATTCATTTCAGCTTTAAAATGAATCAAAGGCTATTTTTTGTTTTGTTCAAAAGGCGCCGTTACGGTTCGGTTGCGAAATATTTTTCGTTGCATATATAGAACGTAGATTCATATTTATTGAGCTTATTTCACTTTTTAAAATTTCTACAATAAGAGCATCACCTTCTTAGTGGAATGTCTCATGTCTTTCTTTGCAAAATTATTTGGCTTAAATCAAAAAGCAGCAGTCTCAAAAGATGTGGTTACGCAAACCACTCAAGAAGCGAATATTTCCAATGAACCAAGCTTTTTAGAATTAATTAAAAAACGCCGTTCTATTTATTCAATAGGAAAGAACTTAAAACACCCCCCTACTGAAATTGAAAAACTCATTCAAGAGGCTGTAAAACATAGCCCATCAGCGTTTAACTCCCAATCTTCTCGCGCTGTGATTTTATTTGATCAATCCCACCAAAATTTTTGGCATATAGTTTTAGATGTATTAAAAACTATTATTCCGGCAGAAGCCCTAACTGGAACTGAACAGAAAATTCAAAGTTTTGCGGCAGGTGCAGGTACAGTTTTATTTTTTGAAGATAAACATGTGATTAAAGGTCTACAAGAGCAATTTGAAACGTATGCAGATAATTTTCCAATCTGGTCTGAGCACTCAACAGCAATTGCACAATTTGCAGTATGGAACGTGCTAGCTGAACAAGGTATTGGTGCTTCATTGCAACACTACAATCCAATCATTGATGAGCAAATTAATGCTGCGTTTAATGTTCCCGCTC
Source organism: Acinetobacter sp. GN11 (assembly GCF_054823985.1). NCBI lineage: Bacteria > Pseudomonadati > Pseudomonadota > Gammaproteobacteria > Moraxellales > Moraxellaceae > Acinetobacter > Acinetobacter sp. GN11. Next base: position 19,678 of record NZ_JRVL01000117.1, read on the forward strand.
ATTGGAAATTAAGAGCTCAATTAGTATTTGGTTCAATCGAAGGCGAAGCAGGAGAAAAAGCTTTTATTGAAGATGAAAGCCGCTTTAAAACATTTGGCTAATTTTTCTACTTTTAATTCTTTTCAAAGCTGGTTGCTATGAGCACCGGCTTTTAATAGAAAAGACAAAAAACAGGCACAAAAAAACCGCTATATATAGCGGTTAATTCTTCAAGTGGTGCGCTCAGAGAGATTCGAACTCCCGA
>NZ_JRVL01000118.1:0-13487 GCF_054823985.1 Acinetobacter sp. GN11
AAAGAGCTAAAAGATAATACTATTATAGCTTCAAGCAAAATTGGCTCAGTTTTTTTCTTCCCCCCACAAGACACTAATAAAAAAACTAAAATTTTTCAAAGTAATGATAACTTAGCTTTTGATTGTATAACTGTAAAAGAAAATTATAACTTTGATTTTCTAGCTTATGGTGAAATGAATACTCTTTATAAACATTTAAAAGGAAGTGATATTCTTACCCCAATTGACAGTGGTAATTTACCAATCGGCGTAATTTCCTCTATCGTTGGTGATGATCAAAACGGATGGTTTCTATCTCATATAGTAGGTCATAAAGCTACAGTTTATAAGAGTAATCGATTAGAAAATGGTGATTGGCAACCAATTGTACAAAAAGAAATTCTTGATAATTTTTGGGGATTACGTGGGTTTTGGTTGTGGGAGGATGAACAAGGATTTAGCTATGCAGATATGTATGGAAAAATTAACCATTATGATTATATAACGAAAAAATGGACTGAAAATAAAGTACCCGACAATGATAATATATCTCAACTAGTAGTTAATCCAGATAAATCAATTAGCGTAATCACATCAAAGCGTGGTTTTGCGGGTATATTCTCAAATCTATTTAACTCTAAGGATCATGGTATTACCTGGCAAAAAGTTAACAGTCCCTTTAAGGTAAACGTTTTCCCTGCCCAAGTTTCAAAACAGGGAGATTTATATATATCAGGTGCACAATTTAATTGGGATAAATTAGCAATTTCAGAAGATGCAGGTAAGACTTGGCAAATGCATGAAATAATGGCTCCTAGTTCTATCATTACTTTAAATTCAGGAGCACTTCTTAACATCCTTTATTCTGGTCAATATGCATTGGTTAAAATATCAAATGATAAAGGTCAAAGTTGGAAGACTCTTTATAGTACCTATAACAGAAATATAAAAGACTTATCAAAATAGTACTATGTTTAATCTATAAACATAACTATTACATTTTTTAGTAAAAACTTAATACTGTTTAAAGAAATCTTTAAACAGTATTTTTTAATTTCCCTAGCTATTTACTAACGTAAAACCGCAGATCATTCTTCTCTATTAAAAATACTGGTTTAAAACTTCTTATCTATCACCTAGAAGAGCAATTCCTAGGCCTACCAGCATGCCCCATGCTCCACCCAATTTAATCATGGGAACGGAACACCATCGAGCTATCATTATTTTTCAGGGAACAATAAGCATGCGGGTGAAATACCCTTTATACGAAATGGTAAGAAAAAATTGACTCAATTTAGAGGGTTATTTTTTTAGATTTTGTGTTAAAAATAATCTTATTCTAGGTTTATAAATGTCTTTACTTTTGATTACCATTCACTCAATACGTTAGTTTCAAGTATTGATCTAAATGTTTGATTTAAACAATATTTTTATAAATCTTTTTATTTAGTAACTTTCAGGCAGGACCCCTGTTATGGCCCCAAACATCATGCTTTCAAGTGATCGTATTCGATTACGCCTATTAACCATTGAAGATTCAAGAGATTTAGTCGCCGCTGCTTCAGACGGAGAATTATGGAACCTCCCTTTCACTGTTGTACCTTCAGCAGAAACAATAGATGACTATATTCACCTTGCGCTAGAAGGTTATCAAGCAGGTACAGTTCTTCCTTTTGTTGTTGAAGATATCGCTACAGGAAAGATCATTGGATCTACGAGATTTTGGAAAATAGACAGAAAAAATTTAAAGTTAGAAATTGGAAGTACTTGGTACTCAAAATCTTGGCAGCGAACATACGCAAATACAGAGGCAAAATATTTGCTTCTTAAATATGCCTTTGAGGAATTAAATTGTGTGAGGGTTCAGCTTACAACAGATGTGCTCAATGAAAAATCACAGAATGCAATTCTAAGACTAGGTGCCCAGAAAGAAGGTGTTGTTAGAAATGAGAGAATTATGCCTGATGGAAGAAAAAGGAATTCTGTCAGATTTAGTATCATTGATGAAGAGTGGCCAAGCATAAAAGCGAATCTTATTAAAAAGTTAAATTATTAAATAGTAAAAGTCTTATCTTACAATAATTGTCAAAACCCGCTGGCAATATGTCTAGCAAAGGATAGTCTTCGCACAGGTTTAGGTTCACACACTAAATGAGCTAAACAACAGTATGAGGTAACCCCTGAATAGGTATGTAAATTTTAACCTGTAATCCAGTTTGTGTTTCTTTATCGGTGAAACTGAAATCGATTTTTGCTCCCCAACGTGTGGAAAGCGCACTAACAATGGATAAGCCCAAACCCGAACCCACCTGCTCACCGCCAAGTATTCGGTAAAATGGATCTAATACTCTTTGTCTTTCACTAATAGGAATACCCGGTCCATTATCTTGAACTTGTAAAATCACTTGTCGATTTTCTTGTTGTACCGATAAATCAATTCGCCCTGCCGACGGCGTATAGCGAATAGCATTATCAACTAAGTTCTTAACGACAGTCAGTAGCTCTAGCTCATTAACCCATACTTGAGCATCTAAAACACCTTCAATACCAATATCAATCTGCTTTTCTTCTGCCAATGGCATCAGATCTTCCAATACTCGACGATAAATACTTTGAACAGAAACCCATGCTTTCGGAGATTCAAGATTGGTCTGAACCTTAGCTAAAGTTAAAAGTTGCTCCAACAGGCTTCGTCCTCGTTTAATGCCTTGTTGCAATACATTCAAGCGCTCTCTGGCTACACTAGACATGTCTGCATCTGCCAATCGCTCAGCCTGCAAAGATAGTGCTGTCAGTGGTGAACGCAGTTCATGGGCTGAATCTGCAACAAAACGCCGCTGTGTTTCCATAGATTGTTCTACACGTGTGAACAATGAATTGATCGCAACAACAAAGGGGCGAACTTCAGTTGGTAAATGAGTGCTTTCTATGGGACGTAAATCTTGTTCAACACGCTGGTCTATTTCATTTGAAAGTGTCGCAATCGGTCGAAACATGCTTCTGACTAAATGGGAAACAAGAAATAACAAGACAGGAATGAAAATTAAAAAAGGCATTACGGTACGAAAGGCACTGTCATACGCAATTTCATTTCTTAAACTCGATGGCTGAGCAACCACAATACGGTCACCATTGATCAGCGTTTTCACCAATACACGAAAATTCTTATCGCCAACTTCTTGGGTGTGCAAACCATCGGACAATGTTGGTGTTATCGGTAAGATCACACTTGTATTTTTATCTAGAGCAGTATGATTGGCTTTTAAGTGTTGGATAATGACTTGAGCCTCAGCATCACTACCTTTGAGATACGTTACAGGTGCAAGGCTAGAAGACAACTGTTTTTGGTCAATGAGCTGAGCGACTTGCCGCAAAATATCGTCCTGTAACTCATGGGCTTCATCAAAAGCAAATACAAATGAACAAATCCCTGCGACCAAAGCAACAAGTAAAATTGAGACCGATAAAGTGAAAGATAATTTGAGTTGAATCGAATTATTTAGACTTTTTTTGATACCATCCATCCAGCTCCCCTAATATTTTTAATGACTTCAGTTCCTAATTTTCGTCTTAAAGCATGAATCAGATATTCAACAGCATTACTTTCAACTTCCTCTCCCCAGCCATAAATACGATCTTCTAATTCACTGCGAGATAAAATTGCACCCGGTCTAAGCAGTAAAGCATGAAGTAATGCAAACTCACGATTCGATAATTGTGTCGGAAGCCCACCATTTATGGCAGCCTCTTTTGTTACTGGGTCAAGTGTTACGATACCATTACCGAGTGTCGGGGTCGCATTACCCACCTTGCGTCTTAGCACAGCCCGAATACGAGCAAGTAATTCTGCCATATCGAACGGTTTTAATACGTAGTCATCCGCACCGCTATCAAGTCCATTTAAACGATCATCTAGCCCATCACGTGCAGTAATAATCAGTAAAGGAATTGGGTTGTTCTGGGCTCGGATGCTTTTGAGTACATCCAGCCCATCTTTGTTTGGCAATCCCAGATCAAGAAGAATGACATCGTAATGTTGACAATCCAGAGTGCTGAGCGCCACTTGTCCATTTTTAACCCAATCAACTGCATAAGAGGCATCTTTTAAAGCACTCTGAATTGCATCGCCAATCATAGGGTCATCTTCAACCAATAGTACTCGCATCGGAACTCCTCTTCTTATTTATTCATTCAAATGATCATCTATACATACTTATAAATCAGGCTTTACCTTGAAGCATATCAAAAGTTTTTAATAATTGAGTCATGGCATTTTTACAGTCTGCTTGCTTAGCAGGATTAGCACGTAATGCTGATAAAGCTTCATCAATTGATTTATCTAACACATGCCAGTCATCTGCTGCTCTTGGTTTTAATCCCGCTTCGGCAGAATCCCACGCTAACTCTAAATCTTTGATTCGTGCTTTAGCGGCAGGTAAATCACCTTTATCAACAAGGACATTGACTTCGAATGCAATATTACGAAATGAGGTTAAATCACCCAAATTAGAAGCTGTATGAGCTTGGGTACCTTGAGCTGCTGTATCGGTATTTTGAGTGCCTGAATGCTTAGAACATCCAACAACCAAGGTCAAAATAATTGTTGATGCTGCAACAGCAAGCGGACGAATCAATGAGCGTTGTGATTTCATAGTTTTCACCTAAAAAGTAAAGAAAATTAATGTTCAGTTGGAACAGACTGATTTGGTGTTAGATAAGAATTAAACTGGGCTTTGGTGACCAAAATTACAATTACGGAAAGAAAAATGATGCTGGTCCACATCGCTCCCAAACCCAAACCGCCATATATGTGATCTTGAGTTAGGAAATCGCCGAGTGCAGCGCCAAATGGACGGGTTAAAATATAGGCTATCCAGAAAGTGAGTACCGCATTTACACCCATGCGCCACAGGATAAAACTGCCGCCAATTAATGTACCAAACAGTACAGCACCCCAAATAAAGCCTAAACCTAATGCCTCAGTTGCCAGATCTCCTGCTGCTGTACCAAGTGCAAAAGTGCACAAAATAGCAGCCCAGTAAAACAGCTCTCGTCTACGTGAAACGATTTTATGAATAGATAAGGTTCGCTCAACTCGATACCAAATGAAAAAAATCACGGCGAGCTCAACTGAAAATACGGATGTGCTGAGATATAAACTGATATTTAAACCGTCAGTTAATAAATCAGTGATTTGTGTACCAACAATACTCACCAGTACAACGGTCAGCCAATAAATCCATGGTACATAGCGTTTAGTATTCAACTGAATCGTCAGCGCAATTAAAAGTAAAGCTGACATAATGGCGCAAGTAACGTTCTGACCTAGGCCAGCATTCACTGCTAGAAAGTCAGCTCCAGTTTCACCAACAGTGGTTGACATAATTTTAATGATCCAGAACGATAAGGTAATCTCTGGAACTTTATTCAGCCAACCATTGGTATTTGCTATTTGCAAGTTACTCATGGTGTTTTACCAAAAAAGTGGACTTACAAGCAGTTTAATAAGGCTGACTTAGCTGAAACATAGGCACATATTTTTATCAATAGAATATGTGCTTTTGTTTTTCAAAGGTATCATTACCCCTTTGATTAAGCAGATGTATGAAAAAAAGCTTAAAAGAAACAGTTTAGGCTTTCTTAATACTAAGCAAAATAAAAATAATAAAAACGTTATCAGTTATTTAATTTTTCTGTCCATTTATTCCCTCGCAAAACATTGCAAATGAGTCTCATTTATATATACTTTACACACTTTTTGGGGTCTAGTCGGCACTACGGTTCACTTGAATAGTTGCTCTTTTTTTAGCCTCAACACGATTTTCTATATCACCTAGGTATACTTATGTTTGCTTTCTCCCCACGTAAAAATTTAATTACTGTTGAAATTTTAAAACATAGTAGCCCCTTGCTTTTATCTCTCCTCCCTATCATGTCTTGGGCAGAAACAACTGCGATCCAACCAGCGCAACTAGAGACTATTAAAGTTCAGGCGGAAGCGAACTCAAGCTATATCGAAACTCAATCGGCGTCGACCTTACGAGGCAAACAAAAAAATCTAGAAAGCCCGCAAACTGTAAATGTCGTTTCTAAGCAATATATGAAAGACTATTTACCTGCAAATTTGGACAATGCACTGACTCAAGTCAGCGGTATTACGCAGGGTAATACTTTAGGCGGTACGCAAGATACCGTAATGAAACGTGGTTTTGGTGACAACCGTGACGGTTCAATTACCGTAAATGGCATGCCAATTGTGCAAGGCCGAACCATGAACGCGGCAGTTGAACAAGTTGAAGTTTTAAAGGGACCGTCTTCGTTACTCTATGGAATTATGGACCCGGGCGGTGTGGTCAATGTCATTACAAAAAAACCTGAGACTACCCAGAAAACTGAATTTTCAGTATATGGTTCAAGCTTTGCTGCGGGTAAAAATGGTTTAGGTGCAAGCATAGACACCACAGGCGCAATTAGTGATAGTAACTTTTCCTATCGCTTTATTGCCGATCACTCAGACGCAGACTATTGGCGTAATTTTGGTAACCTCAAACAGTCATTAATTGCTCCATCTTTAGCGTGGGATAATGGCCAAACTAAAGTGAACCTGAGCTATCAATACCGTCACTTTGATGTACCTTTTGATCGCTCTACCGTTTTTGACCCAAAAACAAACAAAGCCCTACCCATCTCTAAATATCAACGTCTAGATGAAGCTTTTAACCAAATGAAAGGTGAAGATCATTTAGCTCAACTGTTGGTAGATCACCAAATTAATGATAATTGGTCGGCTCACTTTGGTTATACCTACAACTACGAAACCTATGATGCCAACCAGTTACGTGTGACCAAATTAAATACCGCCAACCATACCGTGACACGCCGTACCGATGCGACTTTAAATGCAGAAAGTATAGACAGTAACGCCCAAGCTTACATCAATGGTTCAACCAATCTGTTTGGTTTAAAGCATGATATTCAGTTCGGTTCAGACATCGAATATCGCAAATATTTCCGTCCAGATATGGTTCGTGGTGATACCTCAACCTTAGATTATTTAAATCCAAGTTTTGGAACTGTTGAACCATCTCAAAATGTTGTCGCATCAGATAGCGACCAAACCGATAAACTACATACCTATGGTTTTTATGTTCAAGACGCCATTCATTTAAATGAGAAATGGATTGCTGTACTTGGTGGTCGTTACCTTAACTATGAGCAAACTGCTGGACGTGGCAGACCATTTAAGGAAAATACCAACACTAACGATGATGCTTGGCTCCCACACGCAGGTTTAGTCTATCAATGGAATGACCAACTTTCATTCTATGGTAGCTATACCGAGTCACTTAAGCCATCTTCTTCAATTGCCCCTTTAGGCGGCGATGCTGTCATTAATGCAGATGTTCAACCTGAGCAAGCTAAGTCTTATGAAGTTGGTGCAAAATATGAATTAAATGATCGTGTTAAAGCCAATTTTGCAATCTACGACATTAAAAAACGTAATGTTTTAGCTAAAATTACTAACTCGTCTACGAATGAAGTCGAACTGCATACGACGGGCGCTGTTCGTTCTAAAGGTGTTGAACTCGACCTGACAGGGCGTCTAACAGATCAACTTGATGCTACCCTCACCTATGCCTATACAGACGCTAAAGTGACTGAAGATGAAAGTGGTCTAGAAGGCAACCGCCTAAACAATGTAGCGCGTAATACAGCTTCTCTAGCATTGGCCTATAATTATGGGCAGCTTTACAACGGTAATTTACGTTTAGGCTTGAGCGGTAATTATGTAGGAAAACGTGCTGGTGATTCGGAAAATACCTTTGACCTACCTGACTATACACTAGCGAATGCCTTTGTGAGTTATGACACTACCATTGCTAAACAAGCGGTCACTTTCCAATTTAATTTAAATAATATCTTTGACACGACTTACTACACAGCTAGTGTCAATAATTTGGCCGTATCTCAAGGTGACTCTCGCCAAGCAGTATTACGCGCAACCTTTAAATTTTAAAACACAGGATCAGAGCGGTGTTAAATCACTGCTCTTTCGAGAACAATATGAAAAAGCTTCTTTCTACGGTGGTGTTAATTGGCACACTGTTTAGTTCTTCTGTTTACGCCCAAACACGAATTGCCCTGATTTCACAGATCAAGGGTTCATCGGCCAGTACAGATGTCGCTATTCAAAAATACTTGCAGAGTAAAGGCTATCAAGTTGAAGTATTAGATCAATCTGTTTCACCAAATAATTTAAAGAACACAGATATAGTCATTATTTCTTCTACAGTCGCTTCTAAAAATCTTCAATCGGGTTGGCGCCAACTCGCCATTCCACTGATGACGTGGGAAAACGATTATCTTGATGATTTGGCTATGACAGGTAAACGAATTGATAGCGATTTTGGCGAAGTTGAGAAAGAACGTTATTTGTGGTTGGTTAATGCACCACATCCACTCTCTGCGCATCTTTCTGCGGGAACTCACAATGTCTATAAAGCCCAAGCGCCGATGAGTTGGGGCAAACCCGGTTTAGGTGCCACCATTATCGCGACTGTGTATGGGCAACCTGAAAAAGTGGCGATTTGGGGTTATGAAAAAGGTGCAACCATGGATTATGAGTCTCTGGCACCTGCAAAAAGACTTATGTTTTTTCTTAACAACGACACATTTACCAATCTATCTGACGATGGATTAAAACTGTTTGATGCCTCAATTCAATGGTTGAGCAATAAATAAAATCATTTATGTAGCTCAATAAGGTTCCACTCATCGCACCTTGTTGAGCTATGCAAGAATTTGATATCAAATCACGGTGATTACAATATTGGCCTTTCAGCTTTACAGCAGAAGCGCTTTATTTATTATTCTTTTTATTAATACACAACGTTCACACGTACCCAATCTTCATATTTGGTGGCTTGAACATTGGTACTCGATGTAATTGCCCCATGAATAGGAATATTTTCTTTCATTCCTGTGGCAATTCCTGAATGTATTTTACTTCCTGACCCTCCCCAAATTTGAGTATGGCCAGCATCTTGATAAAGTATATATGCAACAGATGCGGTACTTGCAGCAGATTTAAGTTCAAAGTTATTGTCTGAAGTTACCGCCAATTGATATGGGGTATTTTTGCTACATTGCACAGATACATCCGTTCTTGCAGCAGCAACAGGCTGAGAACGAACCACTGAACCAAAATCTAAATTTCCTTGTGTTGAAATTTCACACGTTTCTATTATCGTTAAACTGACTCTTAATGATGTAGATGCATTTCCAGCATCTGCACTATTTATTGTCAGCATACTCATAAGAGAAAATAAAGTGTATTTAAGGACTTTCATTTCTTCTCCTTAACTTTTTGTTCTAATGTCTATTCATCTTTATATTGTGTTTTTTCTGTTCTGGTTAAAGAAACAGCTTCAGGATCTTTTAGTTATAAAACTTAATATTGCACACTGTCAATAAATACTAAACGCATGATTTGAATGTTATTTTTATAATTTGTGACGTATTACACGCAATCTAACTATTTTTAAAATTAGTTGATATTTTTTATTTCTGTTAATTACATTTATTAGACTAATTGATTATGAATTAGAGCTATTGGAAACCTTAATTTAATAGATACGTAGAAAATATAAATTATTTATTAGTGCAGCTTAACAAAATTTAATTTATCAGACCTTATCAAGCTGCATTTTTACAAGTAAAAATAGCTTTAAATCGATGGTTTAACCTACTACCAAATAGATAAGTAAATTATTAATCCCCTACTTACAATTAGAAGAGAAAGTTTTTATTTCTAATAATAGAAGACAATTTTTTTACTTCAATTTCGACTAAATCAAATTCAACGAATGGATCACTTTTAAGAACATCTTCAAGATGATCTTTATTAATAAGTGTGCTTAGAATAAATCCGGCATTTTCATTCTCGATGGGACCAGCAAAGATAAAGTGCCCCAAATCAATGTTTTCCTTTAACCATATTTTGTGGCTTTCAAGATGCTTGCGAATGATCTCATCTGAAACTTTATAAGTTAACGTAATATATGAAAGCATAATTAATCTTCTCTTTTACTTAAGTTGCTAATTACTTCATCAATACTCGACAAAGCTTTTTGAATTTCAATATCTTTAATGGCTGGGGCTTTTGATGTTCCCTCTGCTCTCACAAAATAACTATCTTTAATGCCTAAAAAATTGAAAAAAGCTGTGATGTATTTTTCTTGAAAGTCCATTTGAGAGAGAGGCTCTTTTGAATAGAATCCTCCTCTTGCAGATAAAATTACTACTTTACGCCCCTCTGATAAGCCTACGGGGCCATTTTCTGTATATTTAAATGTTTTACCTACCTGTGCAATTCGATCAAACCATGCTTTTAACTGAGTAGGAATAGAAAAGTTATACATAGGGGCAGATATTATAATGAGTTCACTATTTAGGAACTCGACAACTAACTCATCTGAAAGCTGATGCTCCTTAACCACATTTTCATCAGAAATACTTATATTTAAGTTTCTAAAACCTGCCGCGATTTCTCCTGTTAAATGACTAATAGGATCTTTGACAATATCTCTATAAGTAATTTCATTTTGATGATCTGCTTTGTTCAACCGCTCTATAAAAGTAGCTGCCAGTTTTCGAGATATAGATTGTTCGCCAAGAATACTCGAATCAATATGTAAAATTTTCATGAATATCGCCTAATGAGAAATTACTATTTAAAGCTTTTAGCAGCTTTATCAATAAGTTTAGAAACTTGTTCTGGATGGGAAATCAGAGATAAATGACTAGAGTTGATCCGCATTACACTTGAGTGAGTCTGTTTAGAAATCAATTCCTGTGTTCGCGGACTCAATGCATTATCGCGAGTTGTAATGAGATACCACGTAGGCTTTACACGCCACGCAACTTCAGAAATTTTTTGGGTGAATGCTTTAGCAGAGATAGGCTGTTGAACAGATGCAAGTAACTTAGCTTGCTTTTCCGACATATCATTCGCCATTACATGTTGAAACGTTTTAGCGTCATCTAACCAAATCAAACTATTTTTATCAGGCTCAAGTCCTTCCATTGGAGACTTTAAGCGCGTGAGTAAATCAGATGCCGATTCATTACTATCTGGTACGAGCGCTGATAAATAAACAATGCCTTTCACATTTGGTGCATTACCTGCTTCTGTTACAACCACACCACCCCAAGAATGACCAACAAGAAGTACATCACCTTTTTGTCTTTCTAAAACTCGTCTTGTAGCATCAACATCTGCATCTAAAGAAGTTAATGGGTTTTGAACGGAAGTAACATGGTATCCAAGCGATTGCAATCGACTTGAAACCGCATTCCAACTAGATCCGTCAGCAAAAGCCCCATGCACTAAAACAATATTTTTAACTGCTGCATGAGCACTTTGAATTACAAATGGAGATAGCGTTAACGCAGATAGCATTAAATGGTAAGTTAAACTTTTAAATTTCTTATTTTTCATGATCATTCATTCCTATAACTATTCAACTTTTTAAAAGTATAGTAGGTTTAAAATTATGGGATAGATGTCTTATAAGACAACATTCATGCAAAATCAGCCAAACTATGTAAGCTCAATTTATGAAAATCTTAATTTATGTGCCTCAGTTTTGTATTTATTCAGCCATAGCTGGAATTAATGATATTTTCTGGATTGCTAACAATATTATAAGAAGCAAAAACTTATTAAATTTAAAAAACTTAAATGAAATTAATGAGTTTAAAGTTAATCTCGTAAGCATTGATGGTAAGCCTGTCCCAAATGCACAAAATAAAATGATAGATGTAGATCTCTCTATAGAAGAAGCAATAAATAGTGATTTAATTATTGTGCCAGGAATGATGCTTAGCGATGAGCAAACTCCCATTATTCCTTCAGAATATAAAGCAGTATTAGAATGGCTTCAAAACGAAAATATCAAAAAAACAATTATATGTGGTGTTTGTGCTGGAACTTTCGTACTTGGAGATGCAGGCTTATTAAATAGGAAAAGCTATGCCACCACATGGTGGTTGTATCATACCTTTCAAAAAAGATTTTCAAATGGAAAATTAAGTTGGGGGAAAACCTTTGAAAAAGATAAAAATATTATTACAACTGGTGGTCCGCTATCTTGGATTGAACTCGTGCTTTATATTATTAATCAATTTGCAGGACCAGAAGTCGCCAAGGCAACCTCAGATTTAGCAGTTGCAGGAGCGCAGCCCGTATCTCAGCAAATCTATGTGCCTGAAGGTTTTACGAGTTCAATTGATCCTTTGCTAATGAGAATTGAAGAGTCTGTTAAATATACTAATCCTAATATTTCACTTGAAGAATTAGCAGAAAAATTAAATATAAGCGAAAGAACACTTTACAGAAAAGTTAAGAAATTAACGAATGAAAGTCCTAAAGATTTAATTACGCGATTTAAAATAGAGAAAGCATGTTACTTATTAGAGAACAATAGTTTATCTATTAAAACAATCGCACAAAATTGTGGTTACAGTGAAGACACTGCCTTTAGAAAAGCTTTTACAAAGATCTTAAATATGAACCCATTAGAATATAGAAAATATATCAAAAATAGAGTTTAAAGGAATTGATTAACGGACAAAAATTTCACTCTAAATTGTCTTTTTCGTGAGAAAGAAAAAGACAATTTCAGTCTACTTGCCTATCTCACAATAAATTTCCTAACAGCAATTTTTAAAAATTGAATAATTCTGTCCATTCTCGCAATTGCATAAATAAATTGATCAAAATAATATCCATACAAATAGATTATAACTTTACATATTGTTTAGCTTAAATATTCAATACTAAGAAAACTGTGAAGTTAAATTTAAAATGAATAATTCAGATCTTTAAAAACCATCCATTTTTAATTTGAGAAATGCTTGATATGAAAAAATATTTACTCTTACTTTTACTTAGCTTTTATTCGATTCACTCATTTGCCTCGGACAAACTACATGGCAGTGTTTGGAAAACAATTGATGATGCAACCAATCAACCGAGAGCACTAGTAAGATTTAGCGAAGATAAAAATGGCAATTTGTCTGCGAACATCGAAAAAATACTTGTTCCAAATGAGGCCAACAAATGTACGATGTGTGAAGGTACCTACAAAAACAAATCTTTGATTGGCCTAACCATTGTCAAAAATTTAAAAAGTGTCGGTCAAAATAAATATGACAAGGGATCTATCCTCGACCCACAGTCAGATAAGACTTATAAATTTAGTGTAACCGTATCACCAGATGGCGAAAAACTTATTGCTCGCGGATACATTGGAATTTCTGCAATTGGCCGAAACCAAACGTGGTATCGAATTAAATAAGCTCCTAAATCGTTAAAAACCGTACTTATAAATTGCATGGTTTTTTGAAGTGATCATTTACCTCAAAAGCCATGTAATTTTTTGAATCTTCTTAAGTTAATTAATAATTTTAATCATGCGCTAACCTATAAATAAATAATTTTTAAA
>NZ_JRVL01000119.1:0-1783 GCF_054823985.1 Acinetobacter sp. GN11
AAAAAGCCCAACAGGATGTTGGGCTTTTTTTATAGTCATTTAAAATGATATTTACACTAACCTATAGCGGGCTATGCACCTGTTCTTGCTTTTTATGACGTATCCAACGTATTGCCAAAATAACAGCAATAACCACCACAACTGCAACAAGCGCGGGAACTAGCAAAGCTGAAACAGAAAGTAAGATTGCTCCAATCCACTCCCCTGTAGCGACTACAAAATTCCCTAAGCCACCTGTGGTTGCAGTTGAAACACCGCGTGCAGCAACTGTACTCATTTGCACCACACCTGCCGTACCTCCGCCAACAATAATGGCTGCTGCCCAACTCGTAAACTGAGACATTTCACCACTATTCACTGCCATGGTCGCTAGCGTACCCGCAATCATAGCCGCAGGTGTTGCAACCGTGTCTAAGGCATTATCGACCCATGGAATATAGTAGGCCGCAACTTCGCACATCGTTGCCACACCTAAAGCCAAGCAAACCGATGGCATAGCTAACCACTCAAAACCTTTTGATGGTTCAAACCATCCCATCATGGTTGCAATGCTCATCACCAATAGCGGCACAAACACGCGAAAACCGCAGGCAGCGCTCAAACCCACGCCAATACATAAACCTAATATAGTTTCCATAACGGTTTCCTTTTTCATGCCCATCGCGGGTCTTGTTATTTAAGTCTTATTTTAAACTAACAAAAAGCCCCATCGGGTGACAGGGCTTTTTGTTAAATGCGAACGCAAATATTATTTTATTCTTAACGTTTAAACTCAGTGCAATAGCATTTAGTGCATGGTGGTAAACGATCTGTATTAATTTCTAAAAACACTCTCTGGCCACATTGAGCGCAGAAATAGAAGCCTGTTCCGGGTTTTTCGCCAGCTGTTACCATGATTGCGTTCCTATAATCGTATAGATATTAAACAGGAATATAACCCAGTTAGATTGATTGTCAATTGTCCATTTCGCCCGATGATGATGGCATAAATGCAAAAAATGTTATTTGTACGATTTATCTTACAAACTTTTAGGGATTTTGCGGATTGGCGACTTCCTACTTTTTTCCTATGATGAGTTCATACAGGAACAGGATGTTCCGGAACACAAAACAACAATAATAGGTTCATGCACTAGGAGCGTGAGATACGACAGGAGTCATATCTAGCAACCAAATACGAAAAAGCCCGACAGGATGTCGGGCTTTTTTTATATTCTTATTTTTCTGCTAAATAGCTTCTTACACGTGCATCATTGAGTAAAGTCATTACCCCTTCTGCAATACATCCATTTAAATCTTGTACTAACACACCACTCGTATGAGGAACTGTAAATGGAATAGTTTGTCCATTTCCTAAAGTCACTTCAAATTTAATTTTACTGCGCCAGAAAAGCAGATTGGTGTAGGTACTACGTAATGAATTTACTTTAATCGCAATCGATTTCGACCCATTACCATCAACAGGTTGACCATTTTTCAATAGTTCCTTTTGAGTCTGTTGTACCATCGTTTCTGTAATCGACTTAATATTAGAGTCCAGTTTTGTGCCCATATAAGAATATACAATCACTCGGTCATCTGAAGTTTGAGCATTCGTCACATCAGCCTTGCCAACGACCTTCACAGGTTGAATTAAACCTGCACGCAGAGGATATTCTGTACTGACATACGGCATCGTCCCACAAGCAGTTAATATAAGAGAGCATATTGAAATAATGAATAAGTTACGCATTGATATTTTCCAAGAAATCTATTGTGATTTATATTTAAGTCTAAGCGCCGC
>NZ_JRVL01000119.1:1883-3605 GCF_054823985.1 Acinetobacter sp. GN11
AATGAATTTTAACAATAAAGACTCGTTAAGAAGCTTCATCTAAATTATTGTTTGAAACTTTTGAATTAGTAATTTTTTCAACTGCATTTTCTGCAATTTTACTAGCGCTATTTCCTAATTTAGCTAACCCTGATGTTTCTAGAAGTTCATGACTAGGACTACCATGATTACTAGCCTCAACTAAACGTAAAGGAGCTTCTTCTAAGCGTGTTAATGCTATATTGAATAATCTTGCTTCAAACTCTACATCAATTTTAACCGCTTCTTTTTTATATCCTTCATAGGCTTTAGCAACAGAAGCCTTAAAATCATAATCTTCAGCAAGTTTAAAACGCTGACTAATTTGTTTAGTTGCCAACCAAGCAAACCATAAGGGAGCAACTACACTAGTCATAGATAAAACTATTTGGATTCCAATCACACCCCAGCTCAAAGTTGGAGCACTAAGTGAAGTGGTTAAAATCTGTATACGTTCATGACCAATCCACGCACCTATAGCTAATGCAAATAATAAACCACCAACCCAAAATCTCATGGAATTTTTGAGGTCTTTGGCTCTTTGATCGAAAGCCGCAGCTAACCCTTTTGTTGTAGTTATACGGTAGGCTTCTTCACATTTTTCAACTAGTTGTTGAGCTTGACCATGCAGTTCATTAATAGCTTTTAATTGTGCCTCAGTTGATGTCTTATGTTCATTTACTTTTTTACGATCAAAAGAGCTTTCTTTTTCCAATTCAGATACTTTATGCCTAGCCTCCTTTAGACTTTGCAAATCTGTTGGTAATGACTCCGCTGCTTCTGTTGCATCATTAATAAGAGTTATCTGATCTGACAATATGTTCTTGTTAGGAATCAGATTATCCAACTCTGTTTGAATCCCTCTTAATCGACGTGTAAGTGAGGGTGGTAATGCTTTAGAATCTTGCAAAACTTCCCAGGAAAATAATGGCTGGGTTAATTTTTCAACCCATTGAAGGGTTGATATATATGCAGGTATAGCTTGGTTTCCATGCCCATTAAACATATAGGGAACTGTATTTTGCTGCATTATCTTTAATCGTGTAGGTGTTAGTGCTATTAATTCTTCTAATTTGGAATCAATATGCTTAATTTCTAATTTTTGAATATTCATTGATAGGTTTTTAGGAATATTGGCTAAATCATGTCTGGTTACTGCTGGATGATGCCAACCATAAACTTCTTGTAACGTCCGATCTTCATTTGATGAATTTAAAACAACTTGAGCTAGCTCATCTAAAGCATCGCATAATGTAACTAAATTTTTATCCATATTCTCCCCACTTAATCGTATAAATTTTTTACATTTTTCATGATATAAGAGTTTAATCCGTTACCACTCTTAGCCAATATTTTCATTTTTTCAACATGAATTTGGCCTGCTTTATAATAGCTATACTTATAGATTTTAAAGGTTTTATCAAACTTTACTCTTATATATGTATCACCAATTTCATAAGCGATTACTCCTGAATCACCATCTAAATCTAAATATCTTTCCATTCTTATTCTCAACAAAAACCCCATCATCAAGATAGGGCTTTTTTTAAACAATATCAATAATGTCTAACTAAAGTATCAAGCCATTTGGCCTTCTAAAAATTCTTCCAAAATTTCATTTTGTACGCTTTAACCTACAAACTTTTAGGGGTTTTGCGGATTGGCTATCCCCCTCTTTTTTCCTATGATGAGTTCATACAGGAA
>NZ_JRVL01000120.1:0-7180 GCF_054823985.1 Acinetobacter sp. GN11
TATATGCATCATACTTCCTTAAAGAATCTGATTATTCATCGGAGACAAGATTAAAAGGAAATAGAGAATGTCACAGTTTTTACTCGTTGCTGAAAGCGTTTATATAAAATCTGAAGAAGATAAGTTTTTCTCGAAAGATATTATTGAGCATTTAAATAGCTTAATAAGTATTATTAGACAAGAGATAAAAGGAACTTCATACAGACTAAAATATAATTTTATTGATTTTGAAGAGTGTTTAAATAAGCCTAGTGAAGAATGTACAGTTAAGCTTGATATTAGCTTAATGCCAGCATTTAAGAATAAAGGCGAATACATTATGTGGTTGGCAAGTTTCATTGAAAAAATAACATTAGGAGGAAGAGAAAATTTTCCTCCACTTGCAAATACTTTGCTACCGAGCTGTATGCTTGCCAATCCTTATTTAAAAAAAATGGAACAGGCTAAGGTTGTGTCTGAAAAAAGTGCGCAGATGATTGTAAATTACTTCAAATCACCTGATTACAAAAACATTATTCGAGTACCGACATAGCATAAAGCTTTCCTATATTCAGTTTTCAGGCTATAGAAAAGTTCTTTATAAATATACTTACTTTAAATAATCGGGTTTTCACACCATGATTTTTCATCTTATTAAAATAAGCATCTTTAATAAGTAGTCATTTAAAGGATCAAATTTACTCTAAGGTGATCTTTGTCCATGCTTCATACATTTTCACTGCCGCAGAGAAATCACTGTTGTCTTCAGCCGTTAAATGAGCAGCTTGAATTAAACTTTGTGTTAATGACAAAAGTGGGGCAGGAAGCTTAGCTTGATGGACTAAATCCAGAGCAATTCCTGTGTCTTTGGCAAGAAGAGGTAAGCCAAAGGTTACTGGGAATTCACGACTCAGTACACGCTGAGGGAAGATAGTCTCTGTTACCAGACTTTTACCACTTGAAGCATTAATACACTCTAAAGCTTCGTTCAAGCTTACTCCATGCGCTTTTAAAGCACTGAAACCTTCTGCAACAGACCAAAGGTTGACTGCGAGTAACATATTATTAACGGCTTTTACGGCAAATCCAGCGCCAGACTCACCCACATGTTTAATTAATTTTCCTACCGCTTGTAGAGCTGACAATGCGCGTTCGAAAGCTGCTGCATCACCCCCCACCATTACAGTCAAAGTTGCATTTTCAGCTCCTACGGTTTGACCGCTTACTGGAGCATCTAGAAAATCAACATTTAACTGTTTTAATAAGCTTGCTAATGTGCGGGCAGAGTCAGGAACGCCACTGGTACAGTCTATCCAGATTGCTCCAGATTTAATTTCTACACTATTAATAAGTGCTTCTACATCAGTACTTGTTGGTAAGCATGAAAAGATAATATCTGCTTGTACCGCTTGCTCTAATGAAACAGCTTTTGTGCCATATTCTGCTGCATGTTGTTTGGCTTTTTCGAAATTTCTATTCCATACATAGACGGTATCGAAGTGTTTTGGTAAATGCGCTGCCATACGGTAGCCCATTGCACCCAAACCAATAAATGCAACAGATTGACTCATGACCTTATCCTTAAATTTGTGTTGAACGTTCGGCGAGCCATGCAGCCAGTTTCGGCCAAAACTCCAGAGCACTTGCTTGACTCGACATTAAGCCTAAATGACCACCGGGGATGAGAGTAAACGTGACATCCTGACTGCTTGTCAATTGACTTAATGGCGAAGCAGCGTCAGCAGTGACCAACTGATCACTACGACCCGCGCCAACTAAGAGGGAACAATCTATATTTTTTAATTCGATTTTCTTATCTTTTAACTGAATAAAGCCACGTTTTAAAGGATTTTGTAGCCAGACATTAAACAACATGTCCTGATTAATGCCACCCGGATAGTCAATCATATTATTTAAAAAGTTACTTAGGGTGGCATGCTCTTGTACAAATTGCAGGTCATCAAGATTCTTTAGCAATTGCACATGTCCATCAAACCATCCTTTAGGATCGAGAATTTTGAAACCTAATGAATTTAAAATTCCGGGACTGTGGATCAGACGTTTTGGCAATCCAGAGTAAATACGTTCCTGAATTTTCTTATTGCGACCAATCAAATGGTTCATTGTCCGATAGAGCTTACCAATATGGCCAGATGCATAACTATCAATTGGACTACCCAGAACAATTAAATTTTTAATGTAGTTGGGTTGGTTCAGAGCAGCATATAAAGTAACGAATATGCCTGCCATACTCCAGCCATGGAGCGAGATTTGCTCACTTTTTGAATGTGTTCGGATGATTTCAATCGCTTTAGGAATGAAATCTTCAATAAATGATAAAAAGTTAAGGTGTCTATCTTTAAACTTTAAGCGTCCCCAATCGACTAAATAAACATCAAAACCTGCATTTTGAAAGTATTTAATAAGAGAGCGATAAGGATATAAATCATAAATCGCCATATTAATTGCGAGTGGGGCAACAAATACTAATGGTTCCTTAAATTTTTTTTGTGTTGCTGAGTAATAACGAATACGGGTTTGATTGAATTCGCCAATCACCTCAAAGGGGGTGCTTTGAGATAGTACTAATGTTTTTGAATGAAATAGTCGGGCAGAAAGGTGCTTGATTTGGCTTTGTTCTGAGACAAGGGACTTTAAGCGTTTCATCTTGCTTTACCAACTATTTACTAAAATTAAATAAAGTCTAAGCGATAATTTTCAGGTTTACCTTGACCTTAAATACCTTAGACACTCAAAATGATGATAGTTTTTTAGTACATGACCAGTAAAGGCGAACATTTAATGAACCAGTCTGATGATTTAGAATACCAACTTGATACTTTAGCCATTCGTACCGGACATACTCGTAGTTTTGAAGGTGAGCATGGCGAACCGATTTTTTTGACATCATCTTTTGTATATGAAAATGCAGAAGAAGCTGCAGCAAAATTTTCTGGTCAGGTTCAAGGGAATATCTATTCACGTTTTACCAATCCGACTGTATCGATGTTCGAAAAACGCTTGGCAGCTTTAGATGGTGCTGAACGCGCTGTTGCGACAAGCTCTGGAATGGGCGCGATTTTGTCAGTTACTATGGCATATCTAAAAGCGGGTGATCATGTCATTTGCTCAAGAGCAGTTTTTGGTTCAGTTGTTGCCTTGTTTGAAAAATATATTGCCAAGTTTGGTGTAGATATTACATTTGTTGATTTATGTGATTTGGATGCATGGAAAAATGCAGTACGTCCAGAAACTAAACTTTTATTTGTTGAGTCGCCGTCTAATCCTCTAGCCGAGATCGCAGATATTCAAGCGCTTGCAGATATTGCCCATGCGCATGGCGCATTACTGGCGGTTGATAACAGTTTTTGTACGCCTGTTTTACAGCAACCATTAAAGTTTGGCGCAGACCTTGTAATTTACTCGGCAACTAAATATTTAGATGGGCAAGGACGTGCATTAGGTGGTGCTGTTGTTGGTAATCATCAGTTGTTAGAAGAAGTTTTTGGTGTTGTCCGTACGCTTGGACCATCAATGAGTCCATTTAATGCATGGATTTTCTTAAAAGGTTTAGAGACTTTACGTTTGCGTATGAAAGCACACTGTGAAAGTGCTCAAATTCTTGCAGAATGGTTATCTACTCATGAAAAAGTAGAAAAAGTTTATTACGCTGGTTTGCCAACTCAAGAAGGTCATGAACTTGCTGCTAAACAGCAAAGTGGTTTTGGTGGGATTGTTTCTTTCGTTGTTAAAGGCGAACGTGAAGGTGCTTGGAAGGTAATCGATAATACCAAGTTTATTTCTATTACGGGTAACTTGGGCGATGTGAAGTCAACAATTACACATCCTGCAACGACTACACACGGCAAACTTTCTGCTGAAGCAAAAGCCGCAGCAGGCATCCAAGAGGGTTTAATCCGTGTATCTGTGGGCTTAGAAGATATTAATGACATTATTCGTGATATCTCACGTGGTCTCGATCTGATCTAATTATCTCGATCGAAATAATTCTTTTTGGTTCTTTTGTTCATGAAACCATTTCTTTAATCGAGATGGTTTTTTATATTTAAATGTTACCCAATTTTCAGAATTGCAATAAAAAACCTACATTTTTGTTTAAATGAGAGCTTAGAGCGCAGGGTATAAAGGCTTTAAATTTAATTAAAAGAAATGTGAGTTTTTAAAATGCTTAAGCCTATTGCTATCGTTGTTGTGGTGGGGGTAATCGGGGTAGTTGGATACAAATTGCTGACCAAACCGAATCAGAACCCAGCGAATGAAACAACCTTATTGATTAACAATGCAGAGAAGTCTGTGCAAGAAGCAGATAAATCTATTCAAGAAGCAAATACCTCCTTTAAGAAAGTTCCTTTAAGTGAATACAAAACAATTGATAAAGGGTTACAGGCATCTCGATAGTGATCTAAATTTTTATAAGACTTGAATGTAAATATTTAGGTATTTATGAAGTGTGTCTAGGTTTAACCACGCTATTCATGTAGCTACGTAAAATAGAGCTAGAGATACTGATAGAAAACATTAGTCTATTGTGTCAGAATTACGGATTAATTTGAGTTCAATGCACTAATCTGTATGGATTTTAATCACATGGGTTGGTTCAATGAGATTAAGTTTTTATAAAGTATTACCAGATAACGAATAATACTTTAAAGATTTGATAGAGATACGGAGTAAAGTTATGAATATCAATATGCTCATGCAGCAAGCGCAGCGCATGCAAAAAGATATGGAAACAAATATAAAAAAGGCGAAAGAAGAGCTTGCCCAAACTGAAGTCCAAGCAGAAGCTGGTGGTGGTTTGGTTAAAGTAACCATGAATGGGCGCTATCTTGTAAAACGTATCGAAATTAACCCTGAATTACTTCAAGATGAACCAGATATGATTGAAGATTTGATTGCTGCAGCGGTAAATGATGCTGTGCGTCAAGCAGAAGTTATTTCAGAAGAAAAAATGCAAAAAGCGAATTCTGGTATGGGCTTGCCACCTGGCTTAGCGGGCATGTTCTAAGGAAGTTCTGTGTTTAGTGATAGATTTGAACAACTCGTTCAAGCTTTACGTATATTGCCTAGCGTTGGTCCGAAATCGGCTCAACGTATGGCATTACATCTTTTGATGAAAAATCGAGAAGGTGCGTTCGCATTAGCTCATGCTTTACATGAGGCTTCAAGTTATATTCATGAGTGCAGCGTTTGCCATTCTCTAACTGAAAATGAAATTTGTGATATTTGTGCCTCAACTGAGCGAGAAGATCAACTATTGTGTGTAGTTGAATCACCAGCAGATGTAATGGCGATTGAGCAAAGTGGTAGTTTTCGAGGTAAATACCATGTTTTAGGGGGACATCTTTCTCCTTTGGATGGTATTGGTCCAGAAGAAATTGGTATTCCTTATCTGATTCAGCGCTTAAGTCAAGGCACTATTGAAGAAGTGATTTTAGCAACTAATGCGACTGTAGAGGGACAGGCAACCGCTCATTATTTGGTAGAGGCGACTAAGCACTTACCTATACACATGACGCGTATTGCTCAAGGTGTACCGCAAGGTGGTGAACTTGAGTATGTAGATAGCCATACCTTAAGTCAGGCAGTTCATAACCGTATGAGAATGAAATAAGCATTCCGATGCTTATTTCATTGATGCGATATAAAATTGAATTAAATTTATTAATTTAGCTATTAAAGGCAAATATTATTTTGTCTTTAATTAGAAAAAATCGTTTAAATAAAATATGAATGCACATAAGAATGAAAAAGATCTTAGAGATTTTAAAGAATGAGTATTTGGAGTTAACTTTAAAAGTATAAATAAAAGATCAAAAAATTATCTATTTTCGAAAAATTGTTCAAAAATAGAGTATTCATAAAGGTTTAAGTGGTAATTTCCTACTTCTATGTTATATATACCAGAGTTCTAAGCACTCTTTGCATTTACTTGAGAAAGCATGTTTCAGTTTATCCAACAGCAAACCGAATTGGTTGATGTTCTTCAAAAAATGGATCAATGTTCGATATATGGACTTGATACAGAATTTATTAAGGTTGACACACTCTGGCCTAAACTTGGGGTATGCCAAGTCAATGTAAATGGTAATGTCTATCTGTTGGATGGTGTTTCATTAGATCTAAGTCAGTTTTGGAAAAAAATATTTCTCGCACAGCAAAATATTTTCCATGCATGTGGGGAAGACATCGATTTAATCTATCATTACGCTGATCAAGAAGATTTGCTTAATGTGTTTGATACTCAAGTGGGTCTTTCTTTCTTAGGTCACGGACTACAAGTGAGTTACCAAGGCGCTTTAAAGCTTTGTCTCGATATTGACATTGAAAAAGATCAAACAAGATCCGATTGGTTGGCTCGACCTTTATCACCTCAGCAACTCTGTTATGCAGCCAATGATGTTCTATATATAATGAAGTTAGCTCATCATATTCAAGAACAACTTAAGCAGAAAGGGCTTTATGACTATGTTCTTGAAGATTGTAGTAGTTTAACTAAAGAAATTATTAGTGAAACGCCTAAAGAGTTACTCTATACCGATGTTGGTAATTATCGTCATTCGCGCCGTCAATTGATGCAATTGCAAAATTTAAGTGAATGGCGTGATTACATTGTTAAAGCGACGAATCAGCCACGCAGTTTTATTCTTAGAAACTCAACCATGATTGATATGGTTGAAAAGAATCCACGTAATAGTTTTCAACTCTCGCAAGTTAAAGATATTCGCCCAAATGTAGTTCGTGAATATGGGAAAACAATTCTAGAATTACTGAAAGATTTACCTAATGAAAGTGAATGGCCAACAAGAATTGCCAAACCTTTTAAAGTAACATCTAAAGAAACTTTAAATAAAATGGATATGGTACTTGCCCATGCAATAAGTGAAACTTCTATTCCTAAAGAAGTATTGCTTAGAAAGAAATGGCTAAATGCAATTCATCAACATGTTCTTTCTCAAGGGGATGAACAAGATTTACCTGATTATCTTTTGGGTTGGCGTTACGAGCTATTAACTCAACCATTAATTCAGTTATTTCAAGAAGAAAAACAAAGTCTATCAATTTAAAATGATGTGATAGTTAAAATTTAAAAGCTCATCTTCGTGATGGGCTTTTTTAATGAAGAGTAATGAATAATTTAAATTGAGTAAAAAGACCGCATAACAATTGCGGTCTTTTG